>VEOV01000092.1 GCA_012026855.1 Geobacter sp. | reverse complement strand
TCCTCGTCCTCGAAGGTGCTGATGGCTTCACCACCGATCAGCTTGCCCAGCGAGGCAACGATGTCATTGGTGGTCACCCCGGCGGAGAGCGCCTTTTCACGGTCAACCCGCAGGCGGTACTCGGGGATGTCATGCTCCAGGGTCACGGCCAGGTCCACAATCCCCGGCACCTTGTACAGCTCCTCCCGCAGCTTCAGGCCGAGCAGCTTGAGCGTATTCAGGTCGTCCCCCTTGAGGTTGACGTTGAGCGGCTTCTGCGCCCCGCCGACCTGACCCACCTCTTCGATGGAGAGGGTAATGCCGGCAACGCTCCGGAACTTCTCCCGCACCACCCGCTGCAGCTCGAACTGGCCCCGCTTGCGCTCGCTCCGCTCCTTCAGTTTCAGGTAGATCAAGCCGTCGCGCACCGTGCCGTTGTCGCCGGCGCCTATGGTGGCGTAGGTGTGCTCGATCTCGGGGACATCCTGCAGCTGCTTGAGCAGGGCATGCAGCCGACTTTCGGTTTCCATCATGCTGGCATCAGGCGCGGTCTTGAAGGAGACCTGGAACTCCCCCTTGTCGTAGAGCGCCATGAAGGAGGACTCCAGGGTGGAGAAGATGAACAGACCGCCGATAAAGGCGGCAAAGGCCAGCAGCATGACTTTGACGCGGTGATTGAGCGCCCAGCCGATGACGGCGCGGTACTTGTCGGCGGTGTAATCGAACCAGCTGTTGAAGGTCTCCAGCCAGCGTGCCAGCCCCTTGCGACGGCCCTGCATATGGATCGAGGGATCGTGCCAGCGGGAGGAGAGCATCGGGTCCAGGGTAAAGGAGACGAACAGCGACACCAGCACGGCAAAGGCCACGGAGATGCCGAACTGGTAGAAGAAGCGGCCGACGATCCCTTTCATGAAAGCCACCGGGATGAAGACGGCGATGATCGACATGGAGGTGGCAAAGACCGCCAGGCCGATTTCGCTGGTGCCGAAACGGGAGGCCTCGATATGGTCCATGCCATGCTCCAGGTGCCGGACGATGTTCTCCCGGACGACGATGGCATCGTCGATGAGCATGCCGATGGCCAGGGAGAGCGCCATGAGGGTCATGACGTTCAGGGTCATGCCAAGGGCATACATGATGATATAGGCGGAGATGACCGAAATGGGGAGCGTTATCCCGGTAATGACGGTGGAACGCCACGAATTGATGAAGCAGAAGACAATGAGGATCGTCAGGATACCGCCGATGATCAGGGTATTCTTCACGTCGTGGAGCGAATCACGGGTCATGATGGTGCCGTCCCGCACCATGGACAGCTCCACGCCGGGGGGCAGCTCCTTTTTCACCTTCTCCATGGTCTTTTTGACACTGTCTGCCAGGGCGACCTCGTTGCCGCCGGACTGCTTGTAGATATTCAGGCCGATGGCCGGCTGGCCGTTGACCAGCGCCAGCTTGCGCTTCTCTTCCGTACCGTCGCTGACCTGGGCAACCTCGGCAATGGGGATGGCCCGGCCATTCTTCCGGACAATGGCCATGGGACCATAGCTGTCGGCCCGTTCCGGCTTGCCGTCGATCCGGAGCGGATACTCGGCCTGGCCGCTGGTCAGACGCCCCAGGGGGGTATTGGTGTTTTCCGAGCGGATACCGGCCACCACATCATTTACCCCGAGGCCAAGACTGTCGAGCCGTACCGGATCCAGATCGACCGTTATCTCCCGCTTGCGGCCGCCGACCATCTCCACCTTCCCCACACCGGCAACGCTCTCGAAGCGCTTCTTGATCCGCTTCTCCACCAGCATCGTCAGCTCACGGGGGGAGAGGGAGGAGGACTGCACCGCCAGGGAGGCAACCGGCGCGGCATTGAAATCCAGCTTCTGGATGATCGGCTCATTGATCCCTTCGGGGAGCGTGCCGCGAATGGAACCGACCTTGGCGCGCACCTCCTGGGCAGCGTCATTGACCCGTTGCTCCAGCTGGAACTGCACGGTCACGGTCGACACCCCTTCCCTGGAGGTGGAGAAGACATGTTTCACACCGGCAATCTGGTTGACGGAGTCTTCCACCCGCTTGGACACTTCCCGCTCCACCGTCTCCGGCGAAGCTCCGGGGAAGGTAGTAATGATGGAAACTATGGGGAATTCAACATTGGGGAACATCTCGACACCCAGGCGCTTGTAGGAGAACAGTCCCAGGGTCAGCAGCGCCAGCATCATCACAGTGGCGAAAATCGGGCGTTTTATGGACAGGTCGGAGAGGATCATCGGTCAATAGTTCCTTCGTATTCTGGTTCAGCCTTGACTGGCGTCAGCCGCCAGCAGTCTGGCACTGATGATTGCTTTCAGCTCTTCAAGGTCCTGGCATCGGTTGATCTCTTCAGCAGTGATCCAGACCTGCAACCCTTCTGCAGACTTTGTGAAGATCACCGGCAGGTCAACGTCACCAACAGCGTACTTCTCCTGCAGCTCGTCACGATGGAGGAATTCCATCTCGACAGCCAGAGTCTCCAGGAACGCCTGCCACTCCTTGCGGATGGCGAAGTTGCCGTAGGTGATGGCGCAGAGGATGCACTCGTAGGTCTGGGGCGAAAAAATCTTGTGGGCAATGTCGGTCAGGGTATTGAACAGCCCGCTGTCGGCATTGTAGACAAAGACAATCGCTGGGCGCGCTACCATGTCAGCGTCTCGCCGACCTTCATCTCCCGCATGAGCGGGTCCAGCCTGAACTTCTTCAGCTCGGCCCTGAACTGCTCGGCAGTACCGGTGAGCGCCGGGAAAGTGCCGAAATGCATCGGCACCACCATCATCGGCTTCACCAGGTCAACCGCCTTGGCAGCATCAACCGGCCCCATGGTGAATTTGTCGCCGATGCAGACCAGCATCATGTCAACTTTACCCTTGAGCTGCGCCATGTCGCCGAAGAGGTCGGTGTCGCCGGTATGGTAGATGCTGGGGCCACCTTTGACCGAGATGAGAAAGCCGCCGGCCCGGCCGGCATAGACCGGTCCCTTGTCCGTATCCATGCTGTCGCCATGCACCGCCGGAATAAACTTGACCAGCACTTCACTGTCAAGCAGGCGCAGGATACCGCCGAAACTGCCGGCCGTGTCCCGCTCGGCCTGCTTCTCCGGGTACCCCTTGTAGGCTACCAGCGCCTTCTGCAGGTCAAAGGTGGCCACCAGTTTTGCGCCGCTCTGCTTGGCAATCTGCACAGCATCGCCGATATGGTCGCCATGGCCATGGGTAATGAAGATCAGGTCAACCTTGGTGAGGCTCTCCAGATCCTTGTCGCCGTTTTTATTGACCGGGTTCTTGATCCAGGGATCGACCAGCAGCACCTTGCCGGACGGGGTCACCACCTTGAAAGCCGACTGGCCATACCAGGTGACGGTAGCCCTGTCCGCCGCCAGCAGGGGCGCAGCGAAGAGCATCAATGTCATCACGATAACGCCGGCAAAGAGTTTCATCTTGTTCATGGTCATCTCCTTTTTGCTGATGTCGCTATAGACTGAACCGCCCTGGCTACGGTCACCCGGTCGCCGTCCCGCAGGTTGAAACCACCCCGGACAACATATTCATCGCCCGGTTTAATGCCTGCAACCACCTCGATCAGGTCACCGCTGACTGCGCCGGTCGTGATCTCCTTTTTCGCCGCCGCCCCGCTGGCGATCAACTGCATTACCCCGCGGTGGGCAGTAAGATCCAGTTCAGTGATGGCGCTGCGGGGAACCAGAAGCACATTCTGCCTTTCACCAATGATGATCTCACCCTTGGCGAACAGCCCACCTTTGAGGACTTCCGGCGTATTGTTCACCTCGGCAATGACCTTGAGAGACCTGTCAACCGGCGACAACTCCGGGTTGACATACATCACCCGGCCGGTGAAGGTCTTGCCGGGCAGTGAATCCACACTGAACAGCAGCTGCTGGCCGACTTTTACCTTGGCAGAGTCGGCCGAGGCGACCGTCACCGTCAGATTGAGCAGGCGGTTATCGACAATGCGGAAGATCGGCTTACCCGCGGCCGCATCACTGGCCAGGTCCCCCACATTGACATCCCGCAAGGCCACCACACCGGCAATGGGGGAGCTGACCAACCCCTTGGCAAGCCTGGCCTTTGCCTGGCGCAGATCCTCCTCGGCAACCCGGATCTGAGCCCTGGCCGCGTCGACCCTTGCCTTGGCAGCCTCTGACTCGGTGCGGCTGTCATCCAGTGACTGCTGGGTAGCCAGACCCGACTCTTTCAGCTTGATCACCCTGGCCTGCTCCCGTTCGGCGCGGCGCAAGGCCACCTCTGCCTGGGCCTGGGCCGCCTTGGCGGACTCTACTGCCGCCTCGGCGCGCTTGACGATGGCCTCGGTTTCGGCCAGGTCGATCCTTGCCAGTGGCGCCCCCTTGGCAACCCTGACCCACTCGGTGACGTACACCTGTTTCACCAGACCGGGGATCTGGGTTTTCACATCGGCCCAGAATTTCGGATCAAGCGTCCCGGTAACGGCGACCACGTCCTTGAGCGGTGCAGTGGTGGCAATGGCCGTTTCCACGGCCACCGGCGGCTTGGCAACCGGCTGTTTTTCCCCCTTGGAACAGCTGGCCAGCAGTATTGTGGCCAGCAGCACGAATCCCAGTTTTCCATTATTCATTACGGCAGTTCCTTTGCTGAATTTTTTGCGGCAGCACCATCGAGAATCAGGCCGATGGCGCTGAGCAGTCCGTCATGGCCGATGCGCGGCGTCTGGCGGCAGATCTGCTCCTCCATGATGGTACTGTGACAACCGACCAGTGCCCATGCCAGGGCGCTGCGGTCAACCTGGCGAAATTCGCCGTTCTGCACCCCTTCAGCCACCAGTGTGCCCACCATGACCAGGATAGTATCGAAAAAACGGTTGAAATCGATGAACGGCGCCCCCTGGGGCGGCCCGTAGTAGATGGCGTAGGCCAGACGCACTGCCGGAATGTTCTCCCTGGCGCCCACGAACAGCCTGGAGAAGAAATCGAGCAGCCGCTGCCGCACCGTCCCGCCAGCCTGTTGCAACTCGTTGATTCTCTGGTCAAGCAGGCCGCTGATGCCGTTCATGATCTCCAGATAGAGCCCTTCCTTGCTGCCGAAATAGTAGTAGAGCACCGGCTTGGTAACCCCGGCCGACTCGACTAGCTCCCGCACGCTGGTCGACGCGTAGCCCTTTTCGGTAAAGAGCCGCAGGGCCTCGCCAAGCAGTCGCTCCCTTACTGCCGGGTTATCCTGAATCATCTGCTGCCGCACCTTATCCATCACACCTCGCAAGCAGTTTTATTTACCTACCGGTAAGTATAATATTTTCAAACTCCAGTCAACAGTCAAAAAATGCCTTTCAGTAACAAATTGCTTTTTATGCGCTGAATTAATATACTTGTTAAATTACCTATGAAACAAAGGGCTTGCAAATGATCCGACCCATACTCACTTATCCCGACCCGGAGCTGAAGAAGAAATCAGCGCCGGTAACCGTCATCAGCGATAAAATCAGGGAGCTTGCCAATGACATGGCCGAGACCATGTACGATGCCCCCGGCGTCGGCCTGGCCGCCCCGCAGATCGGCGTGCATCAGCGCGTCATAGTCATCGACGTTGCCGGCAGCGACGAACCGCCGGCACTGATCACCGCCATCAACCCGGTAATCATCCATGCCGAAGGGGAAACCTTCGAAGAGGAAGGCTGTCTCTCCGTCCCCAAGTACGCTGCCAATGTCCGCCGCCACGCCAAAGTGGTAGTCAAGGGATTGAACCTTGACGGCGAAGAGATGGTCTGGAGAGCAGATGGGCTGCTGGCAGTAGCCTTTCAGCACGAGATCGACCACCTTGACGGCATCCTCTTTGTGGACCACATCTCCCAGCTGAAGCGGGACCTGTTCCGCCGCAGATATCGTAAGAGCCTGGAGCAGGAGCACACCGACTGATGGGTGACATGCGCATCGTCTTCATGGGCACGCCCCAATTTGCCTGCCCCACCCTGCAGATGCTGCTCGATCGCGGCGAAAACGTGGTGGGAGTTGTCACCCAGCCGGACCGGCCGAAAGGGCGCGGCCAGCAACTGCAACCCCCGCCGGTCAAGGAGCTGGCGGAACAGTACGCTATCCCGGTATTCCAGCCGCTCAAGGTCAGGGTGCCGGAGGCAGTGGAGCAGATCAGGGCTTTTGCCCCTGACCTGATAGTTGTCGTTGCCTTTGGCCAGATTCTCCCCAAGGTGCTGCTCGATATCCCACCGCTTGGCTGCATCAATGTCCACGCCTCGCTCCTCCCCCGCTACCGCGGCGCCGCACCACTCAACTGGTGCATCATCAACGGCGAAACAGAGACCGGGGTTACCACCATGATGATGGATGTCGGCCTGGACACCGGTGACATGCTGCTGAAAAGGGCGATCCCGATTCACCCCGACGAAGATGCCGTCTCTCTCCATGACCGGCTCTCCCAGCTTGGGGCCGAGACCATGGCAGAGACTCTCGATCTGCTGGCTGCCGGCCAACTCAGGCCGGAAAAACAGGATGACTCCCTCAGCTGTTATGCTCCCATGCTGAAAAAGGAACTGGGCGCCATTGACTGGCAGAAGAGCCCCGTGGCAATCAGCAACCTGGTGCGCGGCATCACCCCCTGGCCCGGCGCTTACACTCGCCTTGACGGCAAGACGCTGAAACTTTTTTCCGCCAGGCCAGGTTCCGGCGCAGGAGTTCCCGGTGCAGTGCTCTCAGCAGGCAAAGGGGGGCTGGAAGTAGCCTGCCTGGGGGGCAGCGTCATCTTCACCGACCTGCAGCTGGAGGGGAAGAAACGGATGACTGCCGCCGACTTTCTGGCAGGATATCGGGTGGCCGTTGGCACAGTCCTGACAACAGATGACAACAAAACCGCGTAATCAAGCCACTGCTCCGCCGCGCAAGCGGCTTTTCGTGGCACTCATGGGGGTGACCTGCCTGCTGATTGTGGGCGTAATCTACCTCGGCTGGTGGATCCCGACCAAAGGGCTGGCAAACATCCACCCGGCGCTCCCCGGCTACGTAGGCTTCACCTTCGCAATCCTTTCCGGAGCCGCCATCTTCGGCACCTTCCTGCTGATCCTTACCACTGCTCTGAGCAGGGACATCTTCTTCACCCGCTTCATGCGCCTGACTGTCATCAAGTTTCTGCTGCCAGCCATCGAACTGCTCGGCCGGTTGCTCGGCATCTCCAAGGACACCATTCGCCAGTCGTTTGTCGCCATGAACAACAGCCTGGTCGTCTCCCAGAAGCTGACAGTCCTGCCTGACCGCATCCTGATTCTCCTCCCCCACTGCCTGCAGCTGGCAAACTGCGATATCAAGGTCACCGGCGGCATTGAAAAATGCGCCCGCTGCGGCAGGTGCGACATCAGTGGACTGGCAGAACTGGCGGAAAAGTACTGCATCGACATCTCCGTAGCCACCGGCGGCACCCTGGCCAGGAAAATCATCGTCGAGAAAAGACCGAAGCTGGTCATTGCCGTCGCCTGCGAACGGGACCTGACTTCAGGCATCAAGGACTGCTACCCGCTGCCGGTTATCGGCATCTTCAACGAGCGCCCCAACGGCCCCTGCGTCGACACCCTGGTGGATGTGGCCAAAATCGAGCAGGCACTGCTCTCAGTGCTCCCCCAGCAGAGATGATGCAACCACTGTCACTGCTCTATCGGGACCCCCACATTGCCGTCTTCAATAAACCCTCAGGACTCCTGCTCCACCGGAGCTTCATCGATCGCCACGAAAAGCTGTTTGCCCTGCAGATGGCCCGCGACCTGCTCGGCCAGAGGGTTTACCCGGTACACCGGCTTGACCGGCCGACCTCGGGAGTGCTCCTCTTTGCCCTGTCCCCAGAGGATGCTGCCACACTCACCCTCGCTTTCACCTCCGGTGCGGTCAGCAAGCAATATCTGGCAATTTGCCGCGGCATCCCTCCTGAAAGCGGCCGCATCGACTATCCACTGGTCGAGGAGCAGGACAAGTGCGACCCTTACCGGCAGGAGGGTAAAGAGGCGCAAGCGGCTGTGACCGGTTATCGCCGCCTGGCAACTGCAGAACTGGAGCACCGGGTCGGACGTTACCCCACGAGCCGCTATTCACTGGTTGAGGCGATCCCGGTCACCGGCCGCCGCCACCAGATCCGCCGTCACTTCAAACATATCTTCCATCCGCTCGTCGGCGATGTAAACTACGGCGAGGGGCGTCACAACCGCTTTTTCCGGGATCAGTTCAACTGTGCACGGCTGCTGCTCCATGGGGCAGAGCTGACCTTTCCCCATCCTCTGGACGGCCGCAAGCTTTCGGTTCAGGCCCCCCTTGACTCGGCTTTCGCCGCTGTGGTCGAGGCCCTTGGCTGGAGCGGGGCGTGCCGATGCTGAACTTTACGGCGCTGTTGCTGCTCCTGACAACTGCCAGCATGGCATCTGCCGCTGAACCCCGCTTTGCCCGGGCTATCATGGATACCCCCGTGCTTAACAGGGCTGATTTCAGAGCCGTCTTTGGCGGCAGGGACGGCAGCACCGTGCAGACTGACAGCTGTGGCCAGCCAAGAGCGGTGGAATATATCGCTCCCCAGGGGACCCTGTTCCGGATTGAAGAGGTGCTGCCGGCACAAGGGGCAGCCATCCTCCGGGTGACCACCAATGACTACCCCTGCCCGGCAAAGAGCGGCTGCTACATAGATGCCCGTTCTGTGAAGCTCTACAGCACTCCCCCCGCTGAAAGGCCGAGAATCCTCCCGCCACGGGAGCAAATTCTGGCGGCACTTGAAGAGAAGGCCGGCACACGCTACATCTGGGGGGGAAATGTTGCCGCCGGGATTAAGAAGCTGACTGAGTGGTACCCGCCGGTAGGCGCTGTCGACAAAGGGCTCTGGCAGCTGGCCGGGCTCGACTGCTCCGGGCTACTCTACGAGGCAACCGGAGGTTTTACGCCACGCAACACCTCGGAGCTGGTTACTTATGGCAAAGGGGTAAGAATTGCCGACAGGAGCGCCACAGAAGTCGCTGCAGCACTGCGCCCCCTGGACCTGATTGTCTGGCCGGGGCATGTCATGATTGTTCTCGACCATGGGAGAGTTATCGAGAGCAGGCTTGTCTGCGGCAAACCGGATGAAGGGGTGCGTATCCGCCCGCTGGGGGAGGTCCTGCAGGATCTGCTGCGGACGAAAAAGGGGGTGGATTCTCCGGCCAGAAAGGGCAAAGAGTTCAGCATCAGGCGCTGGTATGACAGTGCGGCTAAACCTTGAGCCGCTCTTCCACAGCTTTTCGTTGCAGGGCGGACAGCCGGTTGGAGGCGATCAGCCGCCGCAGTTCAGCGGGCCTCATTCCCGGCAGCCAGAGGGTAAACCAGATGAGCGGCGTTTTCTGATTGGTCAGGATTGCTTCCCTGATATTCGGCCGGTTGCGCCAGCGGGGGCTGCGGGCCACCATGGAGATGGTCTCGGCATCGGCCCGCCCTCCGCGGAGAAACTGGTAAAGCGTCCCTTCCTTGAGCCGCGGATTTGACAGGCACAGTTCGAGAATCCTGGCATCCCCCTCTTTCACCAGAGCCTCAAGGAGCACGGCCGTCCCCCGGCGCGCCAGGGTCATCCGGTTGCCAAGGGGTGTGGCCGGGAGTCGCTG
>VEOV01000079.1 GCA_012026855.1 Geobacter sp. | reverse complement strand
CCCGAAGAGTTCATTGAGTTTCGCTGGTAGCCCCACCTGCAGATCAGCCGACAGTGTCAGATCGCCGGGTTTAAGGGTGAAATTGAATTTGGTAACCCCGAGGTATCCATCCCCCAGATCGAAGCGCTCGCCGGATACTTCCAGTTTGGGGTAAGGGAAAGCAACCCCCAGACTCCCTTTTGACTCGAAGTTAATGCCTTCCTTGTTGAGAATGAGCGTACTCTTCAGCTCAATGGAGGGGAAACTGTCCGGTAATTCGGCCAGAGAGAGTGAACTCGCGGCTTCAAAACTCCAGTCATTTTTTGCCTTCAAGCTGATCTTCAGTTGATCCAGGGATAATTTAAGCTGGGGATGGTGCTCACCGGAGCTGTTGGTGTATGCAAGATTGGGAAGTTCAAGGCGTAAAGAAGCCCCCTGCTGGCCGGGTGCGAATGACAGGTAGCTGGAGGCATGGTGAGCCAGGGTAAGTTTGCCGCCGATCTCCAGCAGGCGGCTTTCCGGATCAAGCAGATTCTGAACTTGCAGGTCACAACCGGCCGCAAGTTGCCATTTTGTGCCACTCCCCTTGAGGTTGAGGCTCAAATCAAGACTGTTCACAGAAAAACTGGCAACCTGCGGAATTTCCAAAGCCAGCGGTTTTGCTGCTGCATCGGTATAAGTGAGGGCAAAATACTGCTGCCGTCCTTCGCTCTCATTCCTGTATTCATAGGCGGCCGACAGCTTTATGCCATCATGACCAAGCACCATCCCGTCAATGTCACCTGACAGTTTCCAGTTATCTTCCTTCTCAGAGGCACTGTATGCGAACGTCAGGCTTACCCCGGACAGGTTGATGCCAGCCTCTGGCAAAGACAGCAGCTCTTTCGCCGCAATACCGATAGTAAACAGCGTCTCTTTGCCGCCAAACTTCACTTCTACATTCAGGGTAGCAGCCCCTAACTTCAGACCAGAGCAAAGTGATAGATCCGTCACGACATGGCTGAACTTGAGATGAAGCTCCGGTTTCTCCGTAAGGCCAATCTCAAGATGGAAATCCGTTGTCTCCATGGCTTCGATAACGTTCGCTAATCCCTGTGGCAGACCTGACAGAGCGCTCTCGCCGAATAATGCCAATATCATCGGTTTAAATTTGAGAGTATCCCCCTCATTTAACTCAAGAGAAAGACAACTCTTCTCCGCTCCAAAATCCAGTACAGAAACAAAGGTTGTCCCAGCCAGGGTCAGGTTGCCTGACAGTTTTCCGGTAAACTTTGCGGCAGCACTGTAATCCAGCGTTGCCAGCAGTTTCAGCTTGCATTCATTACTCCCCAGCATCAGGGGAATGGTAGCACCACCTTTGCTCGTCAGCATGAATGCGCCGGTCTCTGTGTGAAGCTGGAATGCGACTTCTCCAAAAGTCAGATCAGGCAGGCCGCACGGCAGTTTCTTGCCACTAACCTCCTCAACCACTTTCACCAGCGACGGAGGATAATTCTCATCCCCAGTGAGCCCCAGATCCAAAAGAATACCCTGTTTCTCTTGCTGCACCTTGAAATGGGTTTCCACCAGGCATTCGCCTATCCCCAGACTGCCATCAATTAAAAAGACACCATCTTTGGTATTCAGTAACGCCTTGCTGATGCCAAAATTGAAATCAGGGACCGGCTGTAACCAGGCAGGGGGCGGCCCCGCAGCCACCAACCCCAGCTTCTCGGGCAGCTGCTTCAGGGAAATTGCGCTGTCATAAAACTGTGCCTCCATGGCAAGTCCGGTTTTACCGGCAGTAACGGACGACTCCAGCTTGAGGTCAACAGAGAATTCGCCGAGGAAATCTGCCCCGCCGCCGATGGAGAAGCGTTTATCCTGTGTGTCGAGATCAAGTTCCAGCCAGCGGAAGGCGGTATTACCCAGCTTTTGCTGCATACCTGGCGGTAAAACACTCTTCAGGGTTTCCAGTGAAATAGGAAGATCCTTTTCCAGCGATGAGAGCAGCAGAGGGGCTTCCCTTGCATCAAGAGTGATACCGCAGCCAAAACCACTCTGCAGGCGCAGCTTCAGTAGGGCATCCAGCCGGTATGGTGTTTCTCCCTTCCCCGGCTCCATGCGTCCGCCAAGGGCAAAAGATGCGGCTGCCTGACTGTAGGAAATCTGCGTTAGACTGAATTTCATTGCCGGCAGGCAGGATTCCACTCCGCTATCCAGAGGTATCCCAAGCCAGACCAGTGTCTCGGCGATGGACTTTGACGGGTAATCAAGGGCAAGATTGAAAGAGAGCTGAAGTTCATCTTCGAAGATAGTAAATATTGATAGATCTAACTTCCCCTCAATTCCAAAGATCTCCCCGGCGAAGCTGAAACCGAAAGAGTTGTCCGCTGGGCAAATGCAGAGGCGAAGATCCTTGGCGCTGCATGTTTTAAGCTTCTGAACAAACTCTATTGGCAGAAGCGAGGTGCCATCTTCGCCATTAAAACTTACAAACGATCCAGCAATTTCACCTACACTGATGCGTTTGCCGTCTTTGGATTTCAACTCCATATCGAATTCGTAGTCGCCAAGAAACTCAGTGACCATGGCTGAGCAGGTAAGGTTCATATTCCCATGTTCGATGCAGAGGTCTCCACGAAGCTCTATGCCTAGAGAAGAAGTTTCCTTCTCTACCGATTCATCGTCAACCTCTTCTCCAGATTCATCAACCAGATGTTCTCCCTCGACCGATGACGTCTCGGGATAACTTGCGTGCAGATGGATTCCAAGGGAAGTGAGAGTGAGTCCGGAGAGTAAGGGCAATTTCACGTCTGTTACGAAGCCCAGAACATGCTCCCGTTTAACTGGGTCAATAACATATTGAACCTTCTTGATGACGGATTTGTCAGGGATGCATCCCTCGGTTTGTTCAGAAAATACGAGCAGATCATGGGGCAAGACACTGGAAAGCAATAACCCTTCTGGAAATAATGGCTCTGCTTTCCAATAATACTCAAGCTTTCCTGATTGCGTAGAAGTGGTTTCCAGCCGCCCTTGAAAAAGAAGTGGAGCCCCTTTCACTTTTGCTGAAAAGTTCCCTTCAGCTTTGACAGCAACTTCGCTACTGGCGACAACAAGTCGCAAATCAAAAGTCTCGAAAGCGATTGAGTGTGCTCCTGGAAGGGAGAAAAGCTCACCTTCAGGGAGCCGTATGTGCCATTTGCGACAGGTGCCCGTCTCGACAACAAGGTCTACCTGAAGCTTGTCGTAGCCTAGCAAGCTGATGATCTTATCATGAACTGGCTCCTCACCACATTGAGGACTACATCCCAGATACAACCTTAAGTCATCAAAAATCATCATATTCTCCAGAAAACTTGTTAATGAATTCAATCAAAGACCAGCAACAGAAAACCATCTAAAATAAAAGCCTCTGAAATCACGTAGCTTTTAGCTCCATTTACGCCTTATAATAAAGTGCTGCATGTTACAAACTAGTTTAGATAAACGCTTATCTACAACTGCTCTTGAAAATGCAATCATGTTAAGCAAAGATTCAATATCATCTTTCAAATCCGCATAACTAGCTTGTGACACAAAACGTCGAAATTCAATACGACTTGTAGGAAGCTTATTCTGATCCGCCGGAGGGGGCTCAAGAGCATGTTCTAGATTAATATTTTGATAATGCAAAATATGGTTACTAAATTCAGCAGCGATTTTGCCTTTACTTTCACATTGTTCGTGGATTGGATTATCTCTGAGCAATTTCTGTAGATCTGTTATGTTTTTTATATATATATCGATTTGATCATTTACTGATTTAGCGTTTTTACCAATGTACATATCATTAAGGGTATTGATGAGTAGTGATGTTAATTTTATTTTTTTAAATGCATCAGTCCTCTTCTTATAACTCATCACATTAATGCGGGTATATTCAAGTAACCATTTAATTATATCAGTATGATCTATGCGCAACTTTGCAGTGGATCCGATATTTACTTTGCAAGTAAATTGGTTTTCAAGCTGATTAATAAAGCACTTTCTCGAGCAGTCAAATATATATCCGGCATTTTTATTGTCTTTAGTATCAATTGTATTTTTATATTCATCTATACAATATTGCAGAACTTCCCATAACAATAATGTTTTTAATACCAGTCTCGGCTCATTATCAAACCCTGACGCCATGTCGACCGATAAATGTCCGCCACCTTTGCCATCCTCTCCTGCCTTGATATTTTTAACTTTAGCAGCATCATATATGTGTGATTCTATAATCTCTTTGATACCTTCATCTTGATACTCAGCAAAAGTCAAAGGTGGTGCATGAATCTCAAGGCAACACTCATCTACGTCAAGATACCATGACCACTGCACAATCTAGCCGTTTGAGCGAACAATATCTTTTTTTGGATCATATATTAGGCCATCTCGCACATATGGAAATTTAACCATCATGTTACAAGATGATTCATCCTTCTTTTTAGGTTCTGTACTTCCCATCTTAGATTTCAAGTACTCGCCAGGGCTAGCGAGAGTAAAGTAATTATTGCTTATATTTTTTTGCCGTTGCTTTTGCTTTAGTGGTATGTATTTCACCCACCAATTATGATATGCGGTTTGTACTTGCTCACAATACTCTTCAAATCCAAGATTGTTGTATGGGTCCGCTTTGTAATCCTTAATTTCAAGTCTCATATGGCTTAGCATAACGTCTGAGAAAGTAATTTCTATCCCAATTAAGGCGTTATTCTTTAACTTAACCAATACCTCACCTTTCATTTCGTCACCATTGTAATCGTATTTTGTTACTATAAACGCGAACAGCCGCAGAACCGGTTTTACCGGTAATGCGGCTGTAAAAATATCTCCCCCCACACATAGCCATCATTGGCTCCATTAAATGAAAGTGCGTTACCTTAGTGTGGGAATATATTTATGTCAATAAAGAATTGCGACCCCCTAATGAAAAAAATTCTCAGCCATTGACTGCATTACTTTACACCAGCAAACCGTTCTGCATCAGCAACAGCTGGCACCACCTTTCTTACTGATCTTTAACGACGCCAGCCATTCATTAATCATTCCGGAGGCACACCCTACCCCGGCATCCACAAAGATAGCTTTTACCGGGCAGTTGAGGGAGCAGGCGCCGCATTCGATACAGAGATCAGGGTTAACAGTTGCAGCTTTCTTCTCCTGCATGGCAAACAGGTTGTGGGGGCAAACGGTGGTACAGATGCCGCAGCCGATGCAGGCTTCCCGATCAAGTTCCAGGGTTGTCACTCCCTTTATGTAGGAAAAACTCTTCACATTAACCTCCAGACAAGCGCCGCTGCAACTGCGACGGCCAGCGCGCCACCTTGCAGCGGCAAGGCACGGCGCATTTCAAACTTGACCCCTGACCTTGAGGTAAACGGCGTACTGCCGGTGAAATTGAGCATGGCAAAGGAGCTTATGGCAGTGACAGAGAGTAGTACCGCCATAACCGAAACAGTTGTGGCGAGCTTGAGGTGATAAACCAGCGCTGCCGACACTAAAGCGCCTGTAATAGCTCCTTTAACGGCAAAGCTTCTCGTTGGCAACCAAGGCAGGAGTAGGGGCGATAGCAGTGCTCCGGAGAGGATGGCCGCCAGACAGACTATGACTGCATGGCAGCCGTTGACAAGATTGAAACCTGCAGAGCCGGTCGCTGCTCCGATAAACAATAGCGGCAGAGCATAAAGCGCTGTCTGCAGACTGCTGACAAGCTCCACCGGGGTGAGTACCAGCCGTTCTTTCAGGGAGAAGGTCAACTCCCGCATTTCCCTTGTGGCCTGCATGCCGGCATCAAGATACCCGGGCAGGTCGTTGATTCTCAGAGTGGCAAACCGGCAATTGAAACCGGTACGCTTCTTCACTTCGATTCCTTTGACCCCGGCAGCACCCATGATGGGGAGCAGCAGCTCCCTGTGGGCAACCATAGCGCCAAGGCCACACGCCTCGATGCGGCGCACCAGCTCGCCGGTGCCGAAAGTCCCCTTCCCTGCTGCGCACCAGACATTTATGCCATAGGTCTCCAGGACCAGCAGCCAGAGATTTCTCCCTTTGAGTGCACTTCTCACCAGATCATAGGTCATCTTGTAATTGGCAGTGACCACTACCGGGCTTGCGCTGTCAGGTGCACCAATGGCGTAAAGCCCTGGAGGAACCAGATAGCTCATCCGGCCGATGCCCCAGCGGGCCTTCCAGCTGCCCAGGGTATCGGCAAAAGTGAGTTGCGGGGAGATTACCGGGATTCGCTGTCCGGCATCGACTGGATGCCAGGTGATGAAACCGGGAAGGTTTTCATCCATTACCCCGCTGACCGCGGGATTCTTCGGGCCTCAGCAGGGGGGCTTGTCAATTTGCGGCGCTGTGCAGTTCGTATCTTCAGTCATTTTTCAGCGAACATCCTGCTTCCCATTCAAAATAGCCGTCACCCTGGATATTCCAGAACGACTCTATCCTGTCACGATAGAACTCAACTGAAGCACAGTTGCTCTCGATGCCGGCAAATGCTTCATAGGAAATATTCCCGCTTTCGGCCAGATAGCGAAAGAATTCGCACACAGCTTTGAGGTGCACCTCCAGTTCGGCGATGTCAGGCTCAAGGGTGTTGATGATGTACCAGTTGCCGGCAAAGCGGCGCACCTCTTTCCCTTCGGTTTCCAGCAGGTTCAACTGCCTGGCGCCAACCAGGTAATCCCTGACAAAGTAGTCAGCGCTGTTTGCCAGCTGGGTGGCGTCGTGTTCCGACAAGCCTGATGCGGTTTTCTCATAGTAAAACGCCATCAGCAGCTCGCGGCAGAGGCCGTCAACGCGCAGTTCATCTTCCAGGGTTGTCAGATTGAAATCACTCTTGGTCAGCTTCATCTATTCCTCGTTCAAATTCGTTTTATCTTCGGGTCAAGGGCGTCCCTGAGCCCCTCCCCCACCAGGTTGTAGGCGATAACAGTTACCAGAATCGCCAGCCCGGGGAAGAGCGACAGCCACCAGGCGAACTCCAGATAATCCTTCCCTGCGGTCAGCATGTTGCCCCAGCTCGGCGTTGGTGGCTGGACGCCGATGCCGAGAAAGGAGAGCGCCGACTCGGTCAGGATGGCGCCGGCAACCCCCAGGGTGGCAGCCACCAGCACCGGCGACATGGCATTGGGGAGAATGTGCCGGAAGATGATCCGGAAGTCAGATGCGCCGATGCCGCGGGCCGCCATGACAAAGTCCCGCTCCCGCAAAGACAGCACTTCGGCCCGCACCAGCCGCGCCACCCCCATCCAGCCGGTCAGACCGATGATGATCATGATGTACCAGATGGATGGCTCCAGCAGGGCAATCACCGCCAGAATCAGGAAAAAGGTCGGAAAGCAGAGCATGATATCAACGAAGCGCATGATGACCTGGTCGATCCAGCCGCCATAATAGCCGGCGCAGAGCCCGGCCACCGACCCGGCCAGTACGGCGATGCCGACGGAGACAAAGCCGACTTTGAGGGAAATTCTGGCGCCGTAAATGATCCTGGTCAACACATCCCGCCCCAGTTCGTCCGTACCGAGCCAATGTTCAGGGCAAGGCGGGATGAGCACGTTGTAGGCATCAAGATCATCGGGAGCATAGGGGGTAATGTAGGGTGCCAGCAGCGACAGGGCAAACAGCACCAGGACAATGGCTGCGCCGGTCATGGCAAAGCGGTTGCTGCGCAGCTGTTTCCAGACAACGGTATAAAAATACGATTTCCTGAAGGCACGGGCTGGCACGTCAGCTCCTCCTGATGCGCGGGTCGGCCACCGCATACATGAGGTCTGCCAGCAGGTTGCCGATCAGGGTGAGGAAAGCGCCGATAACCAGTATCCCCTTGACCAGCTGATAATCGCGGGACATGACCCCCTGGTAGAACAGCTGCCCCATGCCGGTGATGGCAAAGATTGTCT
>VEOV01000216.1 GCA_012026855.1 Geobacter sp. | reverse complement strand
GGTGAAACCGGTAGTAAAGACGGAAAAGAAGAAGAACAGAACGATGAACCGTCTCTTCTTTGGTGCATATGCAGATTATGACAACTACCGCGCCGAGCTGGATAAGCTGAAGAAGGGTGCCAAAGGAGCATTCGGCGTAGAGAAGGATGGTAAATACTATCTTTATGCCGGTTCGTTCTCAACAAAGGAAAAAGCTGAAAAAGAGAAAAAGGACCTTGCTGCCAAGGGGTTTACCTTGCAGATTCAGCAGGCGGTTCTGACGCTGAAGTCAGTCAGGTTGTCGGCTGGCAATTTCAAGGCAAAAGCTGATGCTGACAAGGCTGCGGCAAAACTCAAACAGGCTGGATTGAATGTAAAAGTGCTTCCCAAAGGGGAGTAACCAAAGGTGTCCGAGAAAGTAAGCATAAAGCTTCCTGCTCATCTGGCGCAGATGATCAGACCTGACGCGCCTGCCGAGCTGAAGCTGAAAGTGATCAACGGTGCCATAGAGGCCCTCTCCTGGGAGAGGGCCACGCTGCTCTTTTTCCTCTGTTACGACAAGGAGAGTGAAATCAAGGCAGCTGCCATCAATGCTTTCAAGCATCTTTCGGCTGAATCCGCTGCCGAAGCCATGCTTTCCCCGGACATTAATCCCCGTGTTGCCGAACTGCTGGGGCGTTTCCATCCTGGGCTTAATGCCGTTTCTCCCCCCCTTCAGCAAGAACCCCAAGCCAGCCCCCAACCGGTGCCTCGACCGGATAGTGAGCCGCCGGCACCTGAAGAAGAGACTCCTGAAACGGAGGATGAAGAGGAGTTCCGGAGCAAGTATCAGATGGCTCAGACCATGGGTGTGGGTGAGAAGATCAAGATGGCCCTCACCGGCGACAAGGAGTGGCGTTCCATCCTTATCAAGGATTCAAACAAGCTGGTAAACGGTTCTGTAGTCAAAAATCCCAGGATTACTGAACCTGAAATCCTGGCTATTTCCAAATCGGTAATCCAGAACGATGAGATCATCCGCGTAATCTGCCACAATAAGGAGTGGGTGAAAAACTACGAAATCAGAAAGGCCCTTGTGCTGAATCATAAAACTCCGTTGCCGATTGCACTCAGGTTCATGGGGTTTTTGAGCGAAAAGGATCTTGGCGGGATGGCAAAGAGCAAAAACATCTCCAGTGTACTGGCTAATCAGGCGCGGCGGATGCTGAGCAATAAGAAAAAGGACTAGGAGTTGGTAGATGGCGCTTGTCAATGAAGCAAAACGGGAAATAAATGCAAAGATAGTCTATATCGGACCGAAAGGGGCCGGCAAGGCTACTGCCATACGTTCAATCTACAGCAGACTCCGCCCGGAGTTGCGCAGCGAACTTAAGACCATGGTTTCCGGCGGCAACCAGATGCTGTTTTTTGATTATTCATATCCGTCAACCCAGAATAATGGGGATTACACGATCCGGTTTCATCTTTATTCTATCATTTCAGACGGAACGGCGCCTGCTCCCTGGAAGATGCTGCTCAAGGGGGTTGATGGCGTTGTCTTCATGGCAGATTCGACTGATGGGAGAATGTTTGCCAACCTGGAGAGCTGTGCCCAGCTTTATGATGCCTTTGCCCATTACGGGATAAAAGCCGGCGATATCCCGCTCAAGTTGCAGTGCAACAAAAGAGACCTGCCGGGGGCAATTGCTCTGGCCGCCCTCAAGGAGGAGCTGTTTCCTGAGCTGCAGGAGGAACCGCTGGGGGTATGTGCACTCAGTGGCGAGGGGCTTCTTGAGGGGCTCAGTGCTGTTTCGGCAGCCGTGATGCGCAGACTTGGCGTTGAGGCCGCAGTTGATGCAACCCCTTGCAACGCTGTAGCCCCTGCTGCCGAGGCCGCACTGGTTGAGGAAAACGACCAGGATGTGCAGTGTGACAAAGAGAAGAGCTGCTTCAGGGTTGAGCTTTCAGGTAAGCCGCAGGCAGGCGATGATGGTGAGGTGGTGATCCCGCTAAGACTTGCAGGTGGAGCGTGCGGCAAAGAAGTTGACTTCAAAATCAAAGTGTCGGTAACTGTCTGACATGTCAGCAGTCATGTCAGGCAAATCGGGACGGGAGTAACTTTGGCAAAGGAGCGGGCCGACAGGCTGCTGGTCGACAGAGGGCTGGTCAGCTCAAGGGAGAGGGCACGGGCTCTTATCATGGCCGGTGAGGTGGTCATTGGCGATCACAAGGTTGATAAACCTGGCCAGTTGGTAGATGTGTCCCTGGAGATCAGGATCAAAGAGGATATTCCCTTTGTCAGCCGGGGTGGGCTTAAATTGCAGAAGGCCCTGGAATATTTTGCCATAGATGTGACCGGGCTTGTTGCCATCGATGTGGGCGCCTCAACTGGGGGGTTTACTGACTGTCTTCTGCAGCGAGGCGCTGCCAAGGTTTTTGCAGTTGATGTCGGCTATGGACAGCTTGCCTGGAAGCTGCGGCAGGATGAGCGGGTTGTCTCTCTGGAGAAAACCAATATCCGTTATCTCGAACCGGAGCAACTTCCTGAGCTGCCGGATATCGCAGTAATCGACGCATCTTTTATCTCCCTTGATAAAGTCCTTCCCAATACTGTCCGGCTTGTCAAATCTCGTGGTTTGATTGTCGCTCTTATCAAACCGCAGTTTGAGGTCGGTCGCGGCGAAGTCGGCAAGGGGGGGGTTGTCAGGGATCCGGAAAAGCATGCCGCAGTGATCGAGTCTGTCTGTGCACTTGCAGAAAGTATGCAACTGGAGGTCCTTGGTGTTACCGAATCACCCATCACAGGGCCCAAGGGGAACAGGGAGTTTCTCCTTTTCTTGAGAAAACAAGAGTGAGAGAGGTATAATATGTCCTGTATATTCTGCAGAATCATTGCTGGCGAAATCCCGGCAAAAATTATCCACAAGGACGACGAGCTGATTGTTATTGAGGATATCAACCCGGTGGCACCGCTGCATCTTTTGCTGATCCCGAAGAAGCATATCGCCACGGTGCTGGACCTTTCTGAAAGTGACGATAAACTGGTTGGCAGGATTTATCGACTTGCTGCAGACCTTGCCAGAAAGTACGGGGTAGCTGAAAACGGGTTCCGAATAGTAGCAAATACCAACGCTGATGCCGGCCAGACGGTGTTTCATATCCATTTCCATCTGCTTGCCGGCAGAGCAATGGGCTGGCCGCCGGGCTAAATATTCAGAGGGAGATCACTATGCGCCGGATATTTTTTACGCTGCTGCTTGTTGCTGTACCGATAATCTGCTCGGCCGAAATTTACAAATGGGTTGATGAAAAGGGACAGACGGGCTTTTCAGATGATCTGGGGAAAGTCCCTAAGAAGTTCAGAGATAAAGCGGTTACTACCGAGCAGGAACAGCAGGCTGTGGAGATTGTCGAGAAGGCTGCCCCTGAGAAAGGGACAAAAAAAGGTGATGACCAGTCTGCCACTGCTGACGAAAAGGGCAAAAGCAAGGCAAAGCAGCAGTATGGCGGTAAGAGTGGCGATGCCTGGAAACAGGACTTTGCCAGGCAAAAGCACGAGATCAAGTCCCTTGAGGAGCAGGCTGTTGGTATCAAGGAGCGGATGACAGACGGCAGCAAGATGTCTCGTGGGGAGTTCCTGACGTTGCAGAGCACTGCGCGGGATCTGGACGTCCGCATCGGCAAGGCAAAACAGAAACTTGAAACGTTGAATGATGCGGCTAACAAGGCCGAAGTGCCTAACGAATACCGCGGTCAGTAGGTTAACCTTCCAGGAGGAGCTCTTCCGGCTCCTCCAGCAGCTCTTTCAACCGCTTCAGAAACTGAACCGCTTCTCTGCCATCGATGAGACGGTGATCGTATGAGAGCGCCAGAAACATCATCGGTCTGATGACTATTTCCCCATTACGTACCACTGGGCGCTCCTGAATGGTATGCATGCCAAGAACGGCTGACTGAGGCGGGTTGATAATCGGTGTAGACAGCAGTGACCCATAGACGCCGCCATTGCTGATGGTAAAAGTCCCCCCTTCAAGATCACCTATGCCCAGACGGTTCTCTTTAACTTTCACGACATAGTCGGCTATCAGGCTGTCTATCTCCCTGAAGTGAAGCCGGTCAGCATCCCTGAGCACCGGCACCACCAGCCCCTTTTCTGCACCAATGGCAATGCCGATGTCATAATAGTCATGGTAGACAATATCGCTGCCATCGATAGATGCGTTTACCTCGGGAAATTCATGCAGCGCCTCGCAGCAGGCCTTCACAAAGAACGGCATCAGCCCTGGTTTGCTGCCGAACTTCTGCAGATAATGCTCACCGAATTTTTGCCGCAAGGCGACGATCCGGCTCATGTCAACTTCATTGAATGTGGTAAGCATTGCTGTCTGCAATCTGGCCGCAAGCAAGCGCTCGGCAATCCTTTTGCGAATTGGTGTCATGGCAATACGACGGATGCGGCTGTCACTGTGTGCCGGAGGACCGGCGTTGTAAACGGGGGGCGCTGCGGAATGCACCAAAGGGGCGACTTCGGCAGGTTTGTCTTGGGTGACAGCTGCCGGCTGGTTGCTGACATTGGCTTTTTCCAGGTCAGATGCTGCTATCCGACCGTCACGGCCGCTACCGCTCACACTGGACAGGTCAATGCCTTTCTCAGCTGCGAGCTTTCTGACTGAAGGGGATGAGGGGGGCGGGAGATCCGGTGCCGTATCATTCTTTGTCGCTCCGGCACTATCCCCCAAAGGGTCAATTCTGCCGATGACTGTGCCGATCTTTACAGTCTGGCCCGCTTCTACAACTATAGTCAGTTTGCCACTGATTTCTGCATTCAGAGGCAGCGTGATCTTGTCGGTTTCCAGCTCACAGACGACGTCATCCCTGGTTACCGGTTCACCATTTTTCTTTTCCCATTTGGCCACAAGCGCCTCAACAACTGACTCGCCTACTGCCGGGACGACGATGTCCATTTGATCCTCCTGAACAATTTAACCGGTAAACGCCGCGGCTATGATCTGCCTTTGCTCTTCGGCATGGTGCTTGTGTGAACCGGTAGCCGGTGCAGCAGCTTCTTTTCTCCCGATGTAGACCGGTTCATGGCCGACAATCTCTGTCAACCTGTTGCGCAGTACTGGCCAGGCCCCCATGTTCATCGGTTCTTCCTGCACCCAGAAGAGTTTGTTATTGGTCTTTTTGCCGACAATGTCAAATGTTTGCAAAACCTCTTTTAGCAGGAGATCGTTTAACGGGTAGAGCTGCTCGATTCTGATTATGGCAACATTACTGCTGCCGCTTTTAATGCGCTCTGCTAATAAATCATAGTAAATCTTGCCGCTGCAGAGGATTATTCTCCCTGCTTCCGGAGTAGCTTCAGCATCAGGGATCACATCCAAGAACCTGCCGGCAGAAAACTCGTCAAGTCTGGAGACACACAGAGGGTTGCGAAACAGGCTTTTAGGCGTAAAGACAATCAGTGGTTTTCTGAATGGCTGGAGAATCTGTCTGCGTAGCAGGTGGAATATCTGTGCCGGGGTTGACGGATTTACTACCTGCAGGTTGTTTTCAGCACAGAGTGCCAGGAAACGCTCGATCCTGGCACTGGAGTGTTCCGCGCCGTTACCCTCGTAACCGTGGGGGAGAAACAAGACCAGGCCGGATGCCCGTCCCCACTTGCTTTCCCCGGCAGCAATGAATTGATCAATAATGACCTGGGCGCCATTGGCAAAATCACCGAACTGCGCTTCCCATATGGTGAGCCCTTTGGGGGAGGCAATGCTGTAACCGTATTCAAAGCCAAGCACGGCATTTTCGGAGAGCATGCTGTCATAGACAGAAAAAACGCCTCCATTGGCAGCGACTGCATTCAGGGGAATATACGTTGCGTCGTTACCCGTGTCGTGCAGTACCGCGTGCCTATGGTTGAAGGTGCCACGGCGCGAGTCTTGGCCGGAAAGGCGGACATTTACTCCGGATGAAGTCAGCGAGGCAAAGGCCAGTGCTTCGGCTGTGCCCCAGTCTATGCCTATGCCACTGGCAAGGCTCTCGACTCTATTGTTGTACAGCTGGACAATCTTGCCATGGGGGGTAAAGCCTTCAGGTAGTTTGGCCATGCTTTTCATCAGCGCGTTCAACTGCTCTGCAGGGAGAGCAGTGTCAACCGGATGATTGACAAAACTGCGGCTGATTCCCTCCCAGTCCCCCTTGAAGCTCTGGTCGAGCAACGGTTTGTCAGCGGCGGCGAGCGCCTGTTCCAAGGCCCTCTTATAGGCAGCTGCCATGCCAAGGATGATCTCTTCCGGAATGCCGGCCATGGCAAGCATGTCCCCGTAAACAAGATGCAGCGGCTTTCTGGCCTTGATCTGCTCATACATCTGCGGCTGGGTAAAAGCCGGTTCATCCCCTTCATTATGCCCGTGGCGCCGGTAACAGATTATCTCCAGGACCACATCGCGGCCGAACTGCTGCCGGTAGGCAAAGGCGAGTTCTGTAGCAATTGCCACGGCTTCCGGATCTTCACCATGAACATGAAAGATCGGAATCATCAGCATCCTGGCAACATCGGTCGCATAACGGGTTGAGCGGGAATCCTTCGGCAGGGTTGTAAAGCCGATCTGGTTGTTAAGGACAATATGGAATGTCCCGCCGGTAGAGTACCCCTCCAGTTGTGACAGGTTGAGAGTCTCGGCAACTATTCCCTGGCCGGCGAAGGCGGCATCACCATGCACCAGTATGGGCAGGAGCTCATGTCTGCCTGCAACGCCTCGCTGCTCCTGGCGAGCCCGGCTCTTGCCCATTACGACCGGGTCAACCGCCTCAAGATGGCTCGGGTTGAAAGCAAGTGAGAGATGAACTCCGGCCACATCAGCAGAGTAGCCCTTATGATATTTGACGTCTCCGTCGCCGGTCAGTTCCTCTGCACCGCTCTCTTCGAATTCGGCAAACATGGCACTCAGCGGCTTGCCGATAATATTGGCCAGTACATTAAGTCTGCCCCGATGGGACATGCCGACAATCAGCTCGCTGACCCCCGCAGGGAGTGCGCTGTTGACAACGGTGTCGAGGGCAGTGAGCAGCGACTCCCCCCCTTCCAGAGAAAATCGCTTCTGTCCGGGAAAGCGCCGTTGCAGGAACTCTTCGAAAAGTGTTCCCTGTTGCAGTCTGGACAACAGACGGAGTTGTTCATTCTGGCTGAAGGCTCGTCTGTTCCTGACCGGCTCCATGCGGTCGATTAACCACTGACGCTCAGCCGGCTCCATGATGTACATGAACTCGACACCGATCGACCGGCAGTAGGTCTCCTGCATCGTTGCCAGAATTTCGCGCAGTGTTGCTGTGCCTTTATGGAAACGACGTATATGGAAATGGCGATCCAGGTCGTCTGAAGACAGCTTGAAGGCGGCAAGATCAAGCAGCGGGTGGGAGAGCGGGCAGGGGGAGAGTGGATCTGTGCAGGCAAGCAGGTGGCCGATGTCGCGGTATCGGTAAATCAGGGACTGTACACTGGACTGAAGCATCGCCTCAGCCAGGTCGGTGTGCAGCTCTTCGGCTGGTGGTGTGCGGCCGAGTTCAAAACCTTCAAAGAATATTTGCCACTCAGGCGCAAAGGATTCAGGCTCTTTCAGCCACTGCTGATAGCGTTCTTCCAGCCATTCTGGATTAAGATTATGGAGAAATGGCATGATACCTCACTGCTTACCTTGCAGGCCGCATTCAGGCGGCAACAGAGAGTGGCAGGCGAACAAGGAAAGAGGTGCCGGATGAGCCGGTATTGGCGACCTCAATCCTGCCGCCGTAGTTATTGACAATTCTCAGGACGACAGAGAGCCCCATGCCTGTCCCCCTGCTCTTGGTGGTAAAAAAGGGGTCAAAGATGCTGGTGAGATTCTCCTGTGGTATGCCGGTTCCGGTGTCACTGACGATGATGACAGCATCTCCATGATCCTCGCTAAGTTCAATTTTCAAGGTGCCGCCAGCTTTCATTTCATGGATGGCGTTCAGGAAAAGGTTGGTAAATATCTGGCTGAGTTCGGCAGGGTCGGCCTTCAGAGAGTCGATGGATGCTGCTTTGATGAAATCCACTTTTATACCTTGCGCCATGGTCTGAGGTCTGAACGATTCCAGTGCCTCCTGCAGCACAGTTTCGATATTGACGTCCGAGATGGCGTATTTGGGTCGCTTTGCCGTGTCGAGAAGCTTTCTGAGTGTGGCGTCAACTCGGTCAACTTCCTTGAGGACCTTATCAATGTATTCCAGTTTTTCCGGATCCTCAATCCCTTCCTTGAGCAGTTGAGTGAAAAGCGAGATGGAGTTCAGGGGGTTGCGGATCTCGTGGGCCATGCCGGCCGCCAGATAACCCAGGGTTGCAAGTTTTTGTGACTGCACTACTTCTGCGTGGGCTTTACTGAGTGCTGCAGATTCTCTTTGAATCCGCTCTTCCAATTCATGGTTCCAGGCCTGTATCTGGTGGAGGAGCTGTTCACGTTCGGCAATGAGCTCCCGATTTTTTATCTCCACGCTCCTGATTTTCAGGACATTTTCTATCCGTTCGATGAGGTTGTGATTGCTGAATGGCTTCAGTATATAATCCGAAGCACCGGCTTTCATCAGCTCAACAGCGATTTCTTCACTCCCCTTGCCGGTGAACATGATTACATAGGTGTCGGGGAAGTCGTGCTTGATTCTTTTTAGCGTTTCCAGCCCGTCCATTCCCGGCATCATGTAGTCGAGAAGCACAAGAGCCGGTTGCAGTTCCTCAACCAGCTTCAAGCCTTTGAACGCATCTGACGCCCGGAAGACGGAGTAGCCACGGTTTTCTACTACTATCGAGATGAGATTGAGAATGCTTTCCTCATCATCAATGGCCAGAATGCGGATTTGTGATTTATCGATGTATTTTATCATTTTAACCTAAAACGGGCATTCAGATTAACTGATGCCCGTTTGCAAGTAGCATATATTGGTGGCGACGGTCTAGACAGGAAGTCTTACGGTCATGACCGGGCAGGTTGCATTCCTCACAACCCGCTCAGCAGTGCTCCCGAAGAGAATGTGATCCACTCCCTTGCGGCCGTGAGTTCCCATAACGATAAGATCAACGGCCGATTCGTTGGCTTTGTTGACTATTTCTTCATAGGGAATGCCTGTCAGTACCAGTTTCTCATAGTTGGGGAAATCTGCCAGGTTTTCACTGCAGAATCGATCCATCATCTTTTCTGCTCCGTCGGCAATTTCCTTTTCAAGGTTTTCAAAGCTGATATGGGGCACATAGAAGCCCCTCAGATCGACAGGCTCATTGATTACATGGACAAGCAGCAGTTTTGCCGAGAAACACTTTGCCATGGAGAAGGCGTAATCAAAAGCGTTGTCAGAGCCTTCAGAGAAGTCATGGGCAAAAAGAATGGTTTTAAAGGTTTTCATGGTTCCTCCGTCAATTGAAGATCTTATGGAGTATGGACTTTAACTCTTCTATCTTCACCGGCTTGTTGATGTATTCGAATGCTCCGAGGTTAATCGCTTCAATATACGACTCAACCCCGCCGTATGCGGTAATCATGATGATATTGCTGCCGGGAAATGATCGGTTTACTTCGCGCAGAAAGGTGATGCCGTCCATTTCCGGCATGTTAATGTCGGTAACGATCAGGTTTACATCGTGTTCGCGCAGATGATCCAGGGCTTCAAACCCGTTGGAAACGGCGTCAACAATATACCCCTCACGGGAAAGCAGACGCGAAAGGGCTAGCCGCGCGTTTTCCTCATCATCAACAAGCAGTATGCGTTTGGATTCCATGGGCAATGAAGAACTCCATGATCGTTTCGTGTAAAAACTTTATCATGGGGTAGCCCACTGTCAAGTCAACGCGATTTCAAAATATTTCAAACCCACTGACGTGAATCTGACTAGCTGAACAGATCCGGGCTAACGTCCTGATCTGAGTAATGGTAGGGACTGCACGTAATCAGGATGGGCAACTTCTGCCCTTTCGAAATTGTTCAGTTCTGTTGCACTCCACTTCTGGTGATGACCAGGTGGGCAGCTTTGCCAGCATCACCAAATGATGGCAACTGTTTTCCGTCAAGTTCGGCTTCAACGGCTGCCGCATTGTCCAGATCTATCTGAAAGCTTTTATCGGCCTTCCATTCGACTATATCGCCTGCAATGAGGTTGTATTCCTGGGAAACTGCACTGTCTATGGTGATATGCATTTTCGCGTCACGAACTGCCTTGAGCCGGAGTACTGGCCCCTCTTGCAGTGGAGCGTTTCCTGCCTTTTCCGATGAGGGTTTGTCAGCCGGTTGTGCCACGGGTGCCGCAGGATTGTTGCCAGTGGGAGGGGCTGTCACCTGTTCCTTTGCAGGAGCCGCAACAGTGGAATCTGCATTTTTGGGCGGAGCGGTTTTTCT
>VEOV01000076.1 GCA_012026855.1 Geobacter sp. | reverse complement strand
CGTCTCGACGGCCTGGTGCTGCTCACCAACTGCGACAAGATTACCCCGGGCATGCTCATGGCGGCGGCCAGGCTCGACATCCCCTGTATCGTGGTGACTGCCGGACCGATGATGAGCGGCCGCGGTGACGGGGACCGCAAGTACTCTTTTGTTTCCGATACCTTCGAGGCCATGGCCCGTTACAAGGCCGGCGTCATCGATGCCAAGGAACTGCAGGTCTGCGAAGACAACGCCTGTCCGGGAATGGGATCCTGTCAGGGCCTCTTTACTGCCAATACCATGGCGATTCTCACCGAAACCCTCGGCATGAGTCTGCCCCGCTGTGGTACGGCGCTGGCTGTTTCGGCGCTGAAGCGGCGCATCGCCTTTGCTTCCGGCGAGAAGATTGTCGAGCTGGTTCAGAAGAACATTACCCCGCGCAGTATCATGACCCGGGCGGCTTTTGAAAATGCCATCAGAGTTGACCTGGCTCTGGGTGGGTCATCCAACACCGTCCTGCATCTGCTGGCCATTGCCCGTGATGCCGGTGTGGACCTGCCGCTGGAAACCTTTGACATCCTTGCCAAAGAGACTCCGCAGATTGCCTCCATGAACCCGGCCGGTGAACACTTCATGGAAGACCTGGATGCTGCCGGCGGTGTCAGCGGTGTGCTGAAACAGCTGGGGAGCAAGATCAAGGACAATCCGACTGTTATGGGGCTTTCTACTCTGCAGTTGGCTGCCAGTATTGAAAATGTAGACGAGACGGTAATCCATTCTCTTGACAACCCGGTCAAGAAAGAAGGAGGTATCGCTGTCCTCTTCGGCAATCTTGCTCCGAAGGGGGCGGTAGTCAAGCAGTCCGGCGTTTCGGCTCCGATGATGAACTTCGAGGGGACAGCGCGCTGCTTTGATTCGGAAGAGCTTGCCATGGCCGCTATTATGGAAGGGCGGATCAAGTCCGGTGATGTGGTTGTCATCCGCTATGAAGGGCCGAAGGGCGGGCCTGGAATGCGGGAGATGCTGGCACCGACCGCCGCCATTATGGGGATGGGACTGGGTGATTCGGTAGCTCTAGTTACTGACGGCCGCTTCTCCGGCGGTACCCGTGGCCCCTGTATCGGTCACATCTCCCCGGAAGCTGCCGACGGCGGCCCGATCGCTCTGGTGGAAGAGGGGGACAGGATCCTGCTGGATATTCCGAACCGGAAGCTGGAGCTGCTGGTCAGCCCTTCCGTGCTTGATGAACGCTGGGCCAGATGGCAGAAGCCGGAGCCGAAGATCAAGAGCGGCTGGCTGGCGCGCTATGCGAAGGTGGTAACGTCGGCCCACACCGGAGCCATTACCGAGTAGAGACGCGACTTTTCCGCCAGGGCGGCGTAAGTCTGCGGGTTAGCTTGTGCGGCGTAGCGCTGCTACGCCTCCGCGCAAACCCTTGACAGCCTTGCCCTGACGCAAAATCCGCATCTCTTGTGTAAACATAAAATAAATACAATCAAATCCCATCTACGGGAGGGAATATATTATGAAAATGAACGGTGCACGGATACTTTTGGAGTGCCTGAAGAAAGAGGGGGTTGACCTGATTTTTGGTTACCCCGGCGGCACGGTAATCAATATTTACGACGAGCTGTACAGTTTCAAGGCGATCAAGCATATTCTGCCCCGCCATGAACAGGCCGGTGTGCATGCTGCCGACGGCTATGCCCGGGCACCAGGCCGGGTCGGTGTAGCCTTGGCCACCTCCGGCCCCGGTGCCACCAATACGGTAACCGGCATTGCCACTGCTTACATGGATTCGATCCCCATGGTTATCATCACCGGCCAGGTGCCAACTGCCCTGATCGGCAACGATGCTTTCCAGGAGGTGGATATTGTCGGCATCACCAGACCCTGCACCAAGCACAACTTCCTGGTAAAGGATGTCAAGGAGCTGGCCACCATCCTGAAAAAGGCGTTTTACATTGCCCGTAGCGGCCGCCCGGGTCCGGTTCTGGTGGATATCCCCAAGGATGTGCAGATTGCCCAGGCCGAGTTTCACTACCCGGAGACCATCGAGCTGCGCAGCTACAAGCCTACTGTCGAAGGCCACCCCAAGCAGATCGAGCGGGCCGTGGAGATGTTGCTCGCTGCGAAAAAGCCGGTTGTCTACGTTGGTGGCGGTGTTGTCCTCGGTAATGCTGCTGAAGAGCTGACCGCCTTCTGCCGTCTCCTGGGGGTGCCGGTAACCACTACTCTCATGGGGCTCGGCTCCTTTCCGGAGAACGATGCCAATTCGCTCCGGATGCTGGGGATGCACGGCACCTATTACGCCAATATGGCCATGACCAATACCGATGTCATGCTGGCTGTCGGCGCCAGGTTTGACGACCGGGTAACCGGCAAGCTGTCGACCTTTGCCCCCCATGCCAAGATCATTCACATCGATGTCGATCCGACCTCCATCAAGAAGAACGTCCCGGTTGATCTCCCTATTGTTGGGGACGTCAAAGGGGTGCTTGCGCGGATGATCAAGGTGGCGGAAAAGAAAAAGGATGCTCTGGCGGCTCTCAAGGAGGCCATCAAACCGTGGCTGGAAGAGATTGCCGGCTGGAAGGCCAAGCACCCGCTCTCCTACAAGCATGCCGCGAATGTTATCAAGCCGCAGTTCGTTTTCGAAAAGCTGCGTGAACTTTCCAACGCTGATGCCTTTGTGGCCACCGATGTCGGGCAGCACCAGATGTGGACCGCCCAGTTCTTCGGTTTCAACGAACCGCGCACCCTGCTTACCTCCGGTGGTCTGGGTACCATGGGCT
>VEOV01000120.1 GCA_012026855.1 Geobacter sp. | reverse complement strand
ATACTGTATATCAGTGACAGTATATTGAAAATCTGATCGTTCCAACAATTCCGGCCTTCGGGTCGGGCTCTCCAGCTCAATAAAATCCATATCCAAGTTCCTGCATGACAGACTGATGTTTATAGCACCCTCTGCAGTTCCCGCATGCTGTGTTACTCACGTGACAAGAATGTGCCCAGCTGAGGATTTCCGGGGTAACTCCAGACGCCCGAGCAAGCTCTACTGTTGTCATGCCAATCGCCGGGGCCGATAGACCTATTCCCCCTTCCTGCATTGAAAGCACGTCATTGAGTTTGGTTACAAAAGATTCTGTGCCATCAATGTGAAAGCCATCATTCTTAACGCAACCAAGAAAAAGTTCTCTTATGCCAAGTTGAATTGCTTTCATTGCTGCGAAGGTAACCAACATCTGGTTTCTGAACGGCCACCATTCCGGCGACGGAGATAATTCAAGGGACGCTTTCCCTGCCAAGTCGCCATTGCCAAGGTCTCGACAATCTACATTTATCACATGGTGCTCTATCTTCAACAGCGATGCAATATGTCGTGAAACATCCATCTCAGACTGAGCGCTTAGCTGGCCATAGTTCACTGTAATAGCAACTTCTGGTCGCTTCCACACTGCAAGGGATATAGAATCAATACCGCCGGATAATAAGATCGCAGTTCTCATGATGTGTGATATTTCCATGCAGCGTGATAAATTGCGGTTGAAAAATCGTTGAAAATGCTGCAATTGCTGCCCTCGATCATCTTGAGATCTTCATTCTTCTCATTTTGAACGAACACTACAACAGGGATCCCCTTGGCGCGTGCATAACCGATTTCGAAAATGGTTCCTGGGTCGATGCCATTAACAACAGCGAAAACAACCGTACTGCGATCCAGTCCCTCCAAATCAGCTGGAGCCACGTCAGTCCCGCAGCCACGGCCAACATCATGCAAGGGAGAGAATACCCTCAAACCTTGACTTAGCAATGCCTGCCTGGCTTCCAGTATAACCCACAACTCCCCCATGTTAAAAAACGGACCGGCCAGATAAACAAGCCTAGGCCGATCAGTGTCTTCTGCGGTTGGCAATATGGGGATAAAATCTGACATCGTAGTAATTGCTTCAATAGGGACTGGCAACGAGGTTTGCGAACAGTAGTAAGCGGTTCCTCTGGAAGCATATTCAGCGGCTTTGAATGCATCCTCTTCAACCACTCCCCAAAAGTACATAAAGAGGGCGGAAAAGACGTCTCCAGAACCTATCGGCCAAACTCGATTAGTTTGGTAAGCAGGAACAGTAGTATTTGACGTTTTGGTTGCCACATAAGCTCCGAAGCTACCTCTCTTTATGATTACCACGTCATAATTGTGATCAGCCAGCATCTTTGCTGCTATTGTCTTGTGGCAGGACTCTCCGGTAAGCAGCTTCCCCTCTCTCATGTTAGCAACAATAGCCAATTTATCAGCTGTAGAGCCGTTTTCGTGATAGTGGACTGGATTTTCGGCTGACTGGGGGTCATAGACAACGCGACAGCCGGAAACGATTGCATCTCCTTCCATCATTCCAAAACGAAGTACCACTTTATTGCTGACATTGATGGGAGCACCTTTTTGTATCGAATGTCTCGGCGGAAATATGGTTGGCACGGAAAAGGGATGCATATAATGAAATCTTATCGATCTTTCCAGCGGTGTGGTTTCATAATCGAAATTGAAGGATGCTGACAGGGCAGCAATAGTACAGATGGACTCAGAGTCGCTGTAGGTATGAAGCTTCAGATCTGGACAATGCGATCCAAGTGTGGCAGCCGCCCTAAGACCTGATCCGAATAAGTAATTCCAGGCTGGGATGACGCAGTTTTCGTAATAAGTTCCACCAACTATTGAGATCATTGTAGTCCCTTTGGCCTGATGATCACTTCACATCTACCACCGCTTATATCTTTCACAATGGCGACATAAGAAAAATGCTCAACTTCAATACAGCGTATAATTTTAGACAATAATGACGACGTAATGGATCCAGCCACTTCCCCTTGAATAGTAACTGCGGTGAGAACTTTTGCTGCCCCCGAAGGGATCAATTGAAGATCGAGGACGTCATCTACCTTGAGTTTAGCTATGACTTCTGGCTTAGGAGAGTTCAAAACCGTATTATCAATGAGCATAGAACAACTGACTTCAACCTCTGGGTCGTAGCCACCACCGCTGTAATCTCCGCCTGACATAAACTACCTCCATTATCCATTTGGTTTACTGAATATTTTAGGCTCGTTACTTACTTACATTAAAATTGCCATTAAAGACAGTGGCCGAAGCAATATTTCTACTTTCCCATATCATGGGGCACAATCACAGTAGTTGATTTCGTAGTTTTATTACCGGCCATATCAGTCACCACTGCAGTTATGGTGTAGACCCTGCCGTCCATGTCGTTACCGTCACGCGACGCCTCAAGCATGATCGTGTCGCCGAACCTGAGCCCCTGGATGTTGTACTTGCCGTACTCATCGGCAACGGAAACGGTCACCTCCTTGACGTCCGAACCGAATGTGGACACATTGCCGCTAATCCTGACCGGGATCAGCTTCTTGTTCGGAGGCCAGAGCTGGTTCGGGCTGGCGCTGATGGTCACCTCGGGCGCCTTGGGAACGTAAAGAATTGTGGCTGAAGCTATCGTCCTATTTCCGGCAAGGTCTGTTGTTTCAACCTGTAAGCGGTTCTCTCCCAGGGTGAGCCCGCTGACAGCGACTTTCCATGTGGTATCTGTTGGATACTCCACCGCTCCGACTGTGGCTGTGGCGCAGGTTACAGTCAAGAGTGCCCCAGCGTCCCGTGTTCCGCTTACCGTCTGACTTGCAACATTGGTTGGGGTAACGACCGGGTCGATGGTCAGGTTTGGCGGTGTTTTGTCGAAGATGATATTGCGCTGCACCGTGGTCTGCGTGCCTACTTCATTGCTGGCGGTCACGACCACAGGGTAAAGCTTTTCGTCTGTGAAGGTAACAACCTGGGAAAAGCTGTCTCCTATTACTTGCGGTGTCAGGATCGCGCCGTCTATGGCAACGGTAACACCAACGGCAGAGTACGGATCGGATGCCTTGCCGCTGATGGTGATACTGCTCTTGTTGGTGCGGACATCCTGATCCGGCTCGGTGATCGAAAGTGACGGTTTCTGGTCATCGAACAGCACGCTCCGCTTTTGACTGCTCGTATTCCCTGCCAGATCAACTGCGGTCACTTCGATCGTGTTCCAGCGCGGCTCCGGGACTATCGAGGCGGAAAAGAGGTTGTTATTCATGATCACGGGCTGGATGACGCCATTGAGCTTGACGGTTACGGTTGAAGTTTCATCCACACTCCCCTTGACCTCGATGGGAGAGAGAGCGGTTTTGCTGTTGTCCGCCGGGGCATCTATGGTCAGGATCGGCGCGGACTTGTCGAAGTGGATCGTACGGCTGTCAACCGTCTTGTTGCCTGCCAGGTCGATTGCTTTGACCTCGACGGCATTGTCAGGCTTAGCAAGCAGCAGCATCTGACTGAAGCTTCCATCGGCGGCCACCGGAACGACAGTGCCATTGATCTCCACCTGGGCCGCGCCGGAGTTGTCATTGACACTACCGGAGACATTGAGGGCCTCCTGATTGGTGTAGCTACCATCGCTCAAGGTTGAGACAGTCAGAACCGGCGGGATGGTGTCGATGACTGTAAAGCTGGCGTTGGCAAGGCTTTTTGTCACGCCTTGCAAAGTACTTTGCAGAATCGCCAGCAAAGTTTTTGGCGTAAGCCCGGTTGTCGAGAGGGGGATATCCCCCGTCTGTGTAGCGTTGATGGCAAGGGCGCCATCAGCAATGCCAGTAATGGTCTTGAGTACCTGGCCACTCTCCGGATCGGCTATGAGCAGCGTCAGTAACAGGTTCGCGATATCCTCGTTCCCCCGGTTTGCAATGCTGAACAAGACAGTGACTGGGTTCCCGGCCTCCACAGATGCCGGCTGCAGTGAAACTGCACCGGTTAATCCGGCGCCACTCTCTGCCGTCCCATTGATGGAGAATCCGCTTTGAGCGGTGGCAATGGCAACGCCCCCCTCAATAAGTTCCAGCTTGAGAGTGTATATCCCTTTCGGCTTTGTCCCGCTGTTCCAGTAATGCTTACGTTCGATGTGTTGACCAAGCGCAAGCGAAGTGATGACATCTGTCTCTGTGAAGAGGGTCTGACCGGCAGTGTCAATAACGGTTGTCCGGGAGGTCAGGTCACTTAATATGTAGTTGGGGCTTGTACCTGCGACTGTTGCAGTGATAGCGATCTGCTCGTTGACTCCGTAGGTAGCTTTGTCAGAGACAATCCGGACATCAGCTTTCTTGACCGGGAGGATGTTGATGGGTGTTGTCACTTTGGCTATCATCCTGCCGTTTTCGCTGATCTGCAGGGCGGCTGTGTAAGCGCCGCTGTAGGTAGTTCCGGTATTCCACTCCAAGGTTGAGGCGCTTGCGGCATTGGCAGGCATGTGAAGTGCGGTATCTGCTGCAACTGTGGCTGCATATGCGCCGGTTTTGTCGAGAAGCTGGATATTGTATGAAAGGTTACGCTCGCTGGTGCGGCTGTTGCCTACGGTGACAGTCAGGCGAACCGCTTCGTTGGCGCTGTATTCAGCTTTATCAGTGGAAAGATTCAGCGTTACTCCTGACGGCAAGATTGTGATATTCCGGCTGGCCTGATTGTTAACCTTGTTCGACTCGTCTATGGAGTTGTCCGGATCTGCTTTGACATAGAAGGTACGGCTTCCGGCAAGTCCGATTGTGTCGAGGGTGAAAGTGGCTGTTGCGCTGCCGCCTGCAGGGATTATCCAGGGGATCTGCGCCTCGCCGCGTTTGATCCCGCCAAATACGGGATTACCATCGTAAAGCGCAACTTTGACGTTGGCTGTCTGGGTGCCGAGATTATGAACAAGTGCGGAGATATTGAGAAGATCCCCTTCACCCGGGGTTGCCGGGGTAATGGTAATATCGTCGCTGCTAATCCAGAGGTCAGGTTTTTCTGCTGCCGTGACAATCAGCTCTTTCATGGCAATGTTGTTGCCACGGTTAACGTCGCCGGTGGAGGCATTCGGATCGACCACCACATAGATATAATTGGTCCCTTTTGCACCAAGTGTGTTCCAGGTGGTTGTGAGGGTTGCGGCTCCGCCAGCCGCTATGGTAGCAACAACCCGGTCGCCGCCGATCTGCTTCCCACCCTGTGCAGGGTTACCGTTATAGAGTCTCACCATGACATTGTCCGCCTGGAGAGTGCCGATATTTCTGACTGTCATGAGAATATCAGCCAGACTCCCCTCGGGGATTGAGGCGGGTGCGATTATGTCGCTGCTGACGATAGAAGGGTCGGGTTTGCCGCTACTGACATAGACCGGGAGCGCAGCGCTGTTGTTGCTCTTGTCGCATTCGGGCTGGCTGTTGTCGGCGTTAGCGACAACCTGCACGGTGTGGTTCCCATCGGCTGGCGCATTCCATACCAGGGTAATGTCTTCATACTCGCCGGGATTAAGCGGCTTGGAGGTGACTGCAGAGCCGATGAGGACGCCGCCTGCAGCGGGATCGCCATCATAGAACGATGTGACCACTCCTGACGCAGCCGCCTTGGCTCCGCCGTTGCCGATGCGGGCAGTGATGGTGACTGATGCCGGATAGTTGGCCATATCCACCCGCACGAATGAGGCCGTGAGATCGGTGGCCAGGTAGGGGTTGGAACTGGTGGAGGTCGGAACCTGGCAGCGGTAGCTGTTGTTGAGCAGCCAGCTGGGGGATTCGTATTTGGGAATACTGCCGTCATCGTTTACGTTGGTGGCGTGGTACATATCCTGGTTCCAGACCCGGCGGGTGCTGACCCAGTCGTTGTTCTTTGCCCGGTAGACCAGCACCTGTTCGCTTCCATTGGAATTCATTCCAATAACAACCGCCTCTGCGTGGCCAGTGCCACTCACGTCGGCTACAATTACGTTCTGCGTTATGGAATTTTCCCAGTTCCATCCCGCATATTCCTGGAAGAGGAGCGTGCCAGAGGCGCCATCGAAAATCTTGAAATTCCTGACAGCGTTGATCAATATCTCGGGACGGCCATCGCCCTTCAGATCGAACACAGTCCGTGAGATACGCATCTCGGCTAAGGAGTGAGATCCGAGAGGAAGCATTTTCTTTAACCGTCCT
>VEOV01000354.1 GCA_012026855.1 Geobacter sp. | reverse complement strand
GATCTTCTGCAATCTTATCTTCGTGTTTTTTCACAGATGCACTGCTCCTTTGCTGAAAATCGTTGTTATCAATCCACGGTCAGAAGTCTGGTGAGCATTTTGGCCGTATAATCTACAATCGGTATTACCTTGCTATAGCCCATTCTGGTCGGACCGATTACCCCGAGCACCCCTAAAGTATTCTTTCCGGAGACATAGGTAGAGGTGATCAGGCTCATGCCTGACATGCTGTTAAGATGGGACTCCGAGCCGATAAAAATATTGATGCCCGGTGCCTGAATGCAGCTGTCAAGCAGGGAGAGCAGCTGGCTCTTCTGCTCGATGGCCCGGAAAATATTCTTCATCTGCTGCACATCGGCAAACTCCGGTTGATCAAGGATATTTGCCTGTCCTTCAATGAAGATCTCTTCTTCGCCGTTGTCGATTGACTGTTGCCAGAGCTTCAGGGCATCCGCCATGAGAGAGTCATAGTTTGACTTCTCACTCTGCATCTCGGCAATGATCCGGCTCTTGACTTCGGCTATGGTCAGACCGGTGAGAATGCTGTTGAGGTAATTGGCCATCTTGGTCAGATGTTCGGCAGGGATCTCCTCCTGCAGTTCGATGATCCGGTTCTGCACCGAGCCTGACTGGGAAACGAGAATGGCGAGCAGCCGCCTGCCCCCCAGGCGGATGAATTCAATCTGGCGGAAAATGTGCGCCGTGAAGCGGGGTGCGGCCACGATCCCCATGTAGTGGGAAACGGACGAGAGCGTTTGGCTGATCTCCCTGAAGACCCCTTCAACATCCCGGCCGGCAACGGCACAGCGGCGCCTGATCTCGTCCCGCTCGCTCCGGTCTGCCGAGCGCACCGCCAGGAGTGAATCGACGTAGAAACGGTAGGCCTTTTCCGTCGGAATCCGTCCGGCGGAAGTGTGGGGCGAGGCGAGAAAGCCCAGCTCTTCAAGATCAGACATGACATTGCGGATGGTGGCACTTGACAGGGAGAGCCCGTGACGGCTCCTGATGGCACCGCTGCCGATCGGCTCGGCGGTGGAGATGTAGTCCTCGATGATGGCTTCAAGAATCTGCCTGTTTCTGTTGTTCATCGGCTCAAGCATCACTTTCCCCTGAAAAAAATTAGCACTCCTGACCGGCGAGTGCTAATTACAGCCCTAAAGTAATAATTATGCGGTGAATTGTCAAGGGGAGGGTATAAATTCAGCGAGCACGGCATTGGCAAGCAGCACCCCCTGGGGAGTCAGCTGCAGCTTGGTCGCTGAGCGGCGCAGCAGCCCCAACGCAACGAAGCGGTCAATAACGCCTGGATAAACAGCATCGGCAGACGCGCCAAACTCCCTGCGGAAGCTCTCCAGATCTACCCCGTCAAGCATTCTCAAGCCGAGAAAGAAAATTTCCGCCATGGCGTCCTTTTTTTGCAGCAGCTCATTGTCCGGCACTGCTCCTGTTGTGACCAGGCTGGCGTAACTGCTCAGCTCTGCCGGGTTTGCCCACCTGACACCGTAGCCTGGCTCACGCTGGAAAGAATGGGCACCGGCGCCAAAGCCCCGATAACTGCCACGCTGCCAGTAAACCTGATTATGGCGTGACCGGTATCCCGGCAGGGCAAAATTGGAGATTTCATAATGCTCATAGCCAGCCTTACCCAACAGCTCGGCAGTAAGCTCGAACATCTCGACCGCCAAATCCTCATCCTGGGGTACGATTTCGCCGGCGTCAAGGGAGGCGGACAGCGGGGTACCAGGTTCGATGGTCAGGCCGTAGGCAGAGATATGCTCCGGCCCCATGGCAATGGCGGTTTCAAGGGTTATGCGCCACCCCTCCAGGGTCTGACCGGGGAGGGAATGCATCAGGTCGATGCCGATATTGGTAAAACCGGCGGCACGGGCTGCCTCGAAAGCTGCCGCTGCTTCTCCGGCCGAGTGGATCCGCCCGAGAAACGCCAGTTCACGGTCATCCATGGACTGCACCCCTATGGAGAGCCGGTTGACGCCGCCTGCCAGGTACCCCTCCAGTGATGCCCGCGTAACAGTGCCGGGATTTGCTTCCAGGGTTATTTCGGCATCGGGGAGGATGGCGTTGCCACGGCCGAGTTCATTGATTATGGCAGCAACTGCCCCAGGGGTGAGGAGTGACGGCGTGCCGCCGCCGAGATAGATTGTGGCAAGCTCCTTGAAATCTCCGGCAGAGCGGATCTCCTTTTTGAGGAGTTCGGTGTACTGCTCAAGGGGAATTACCGGGGTGGCTGTGGAGTTGAAATCACAGTAGCTGCATTTGCGGCTGCAGTAGGGGATATGGATGTAGACAGCATGGCACACTTACTTGAAAAGAACGGCCAGCAGGATGATGCAGCCCAGACCTAGTACTCCCGCTATTACCCTTAGCCAGGTTATTTCACTCTCCAGGAGCAGGCATTTCTGCTCGGCAAGCTCCCGCTTCGCCACTTCTCCCCGGATAACCGCCTCCTGTTCCAGCAGCAGCTCTTCAAGACGCGCTACCCTCTGCTGCAGTTCAACTTCCTTTACTTCGGCCGGGTTCACCGTGGTGCGCTGATAATGCTCCATCGCCTGGCGATACAGTTCCGGACCATGCTCTATGGCCATGGAGGCCACTTTTGCCCAGATGCCCCCTTTGGCTATGGTTGAAAAAAATGATTTGACCCCCATAAAATATCCCCCTCGCTCTTCTATGACTGCTGCTTGAATAGTATAGCAAATTCAATTACACTGACAGCGCTTATCCGTCAAGGAGGAGATATAGATATGAGTAACTCTGTCAAAGCCGCTGCCGTGCAGTTCACCATTTCGCTGGGTGAAATCGGGCCGAACCTTGCCCATGTCCGTCAATCCCTGGAAAAACTTGCCCTGGAAGGGGTGCAACTTGCCGTACTGCCGGAAATGTGGGCAACCGGTTTTGCCTACAAAGAGCTGAACACCCTTGCTGCTCAGACTGAGGGGCTGGTCAGCGAACTGACAGAGCTTTCGGCAAAACACCGCATGGTCATTGTCGGCTCTCTGCCCGAACCCCATGGAGGCAAGGTCTACAACAGCGCCTACGTGCTGGATAATGGCAAGCTGCTGGGCAAATACCGCAAGATCCATCTCTTTTCCCTCATGCAGGAGGATCGCTCTTTTGACAGCGGCGACTCATGGCTGCTGGTGGAAAGCTCGGTGGGGAAGATCGGCGTCTTTATCTGTTACGACCTCCGGTTTCCCGAACTGGCCAGAAGACTGGCAATCGAAGGGGCCGAGATCCTTGTTGTCCCCGGAGAATGGCCCAAGCCCCGCCAGGAACACTGGCGCACCCTGATGAGGGCCCGGGCAATAGAGAACCAGCTGTTTGTCGTTGCCGCCAACTGCTGCGGCATGACCGGCAAACTTGATTTCTTCGGCATGAGCATAATCATCGACCCCAAAGGTGAACTTTTGGCAGAAGCCGGCTACGAGCCGCAAAATATCGTTGCAACCCTCGATTTTGACGCCATGACTGCCTGGCGCCAGCAGATACCATGCTTCAATGACAGAAAGCCTGAAATTTATTGATCTATTTGCACAGGAGGGATTTATGAAACGCTTGCTGTTACTGATGCTGGTTACCGTTTTGACCTTGACTGCATCGCTGGCGACCGCTGCCGGAAAAGAGATTCAGGATGCCGGTGCCATCAAGAGTGAAGCCAAAAGAGGCTTTGAAGAGATCCTCGATCTCTGGAGGGCCGGCAACTATGCGGAGCTTTATGGCCGGACGACGATTAACGGCAATGACACCAAGGAGTCCTTTGCCAGACGTATGTCCGGAGCAGAGCTGAAACCATCATGTTGCTGGGAAAAAATGCAGGAAGTTGCGGTGAATGTCAAAGGGCCTGACAGCGTAGTCCTCAAGGCAAAGCTCGGCTTTGATGCTCCGGGAGAAACGGAATTCAAGACCAAGGCATTCAAGCTTTACCGGGAAGATGGTGTCTGGAGAATCTCGCGGGCAGAGCTATTCTCCCTTGCCGAAGCGAAAAAAGCAAAAAAGTCACGCAAACATCACGTAAAGGCCATCAATTAGCAGACGGCAGGGTAAAGAAGATACTGCAACCGACCGGAGAGTTTGATTCAATCCAGACCCTCCCCTTGTGGGCGGCAATTATCTCTTTTACCAGGGCCAGGCCGAGACCGGTACCACCCACCATCCTCCTGTCAGAGTTATCGATCCGGTAAAACCGTTCGAAAACCTTTTCCCGCACTTCAAGAGGTATTCCCGGCCCTTCATCCTGCACACAGAACAGGACTTCGCCACTTTGAGCCGTAGCCTTGAGTGTAATGCGCGACCCTTCCGGCGAGTATTTGCACGCATTTGAAAGCAGATTTATCATGACCTGGTGGATTTTCTCCCCATTGCCACGAATCTTCGGCAGGTTATCTTCGCAGTCAATGATGATCTTATGCAACTCCCTGCTATGGGCAAAGAGCCTGGCCCCCTCTTCAAGGATCTCCCGTGGCGCGATGTCCTTGAAAACAAGACTGCCGCTTTCATCCTTCATCCGCTGAATATCAAGGAAGCTGCCGATAAGATCGCTGAGGCGATCAGTCTCCTTGTGAATCGTCTGGAGAATTTCCCGCTGCGCCTGACGATCTACTTCATTATCAAGGAGAAACTCGGTAAAGCCGAGCATCGCCGTGAGCGGAGTTCGCATTTCATGGCTCACTGCCGACAGCATCTCATCTTTCAGCCGCTCCATCTCTTTAATTTCGGTGATATCGACCGCAATCTGCAGTCTGACCAACTGGCCGTCGGTCCACTCAATCGCCCGGTCGGTCCACTGGTACCACCTGTTGTTGATGGTGTTTCTGTGCTCTGTGGTCATGGCGGGCTGGGCAACACCATCAATTACCAGTCTGGGGTTGGTACAGAAATCACACGGAACATCCTTGCCGGCCTGAAACACCTTGAAGCAGGCTTTACCCTGCCATTCATTGCCAAACAGAGCCACAGCATAACGATTCATGTAAAGGACTTCATGGTTGTGCAAATCGGAAACATAAACTATGGCATTCATGGAGTCGAAAATCGTCCGGAACTGATTGAACTGCCTGTTCAGGGCAATCTCGGCCTCCCGCCTTTTACGGCGCTCCGCAGCATCGCGCAACTCCCGCTCAATGGCCGGCGCCAGTCTTGGCAGATTCTGCTTCATCACATAGTCGTGCGCACCGGCCTTCATTGCTGCTACAGCCTGATCTTCACCGATTTTGCCGGAAACCACTATGAACGGAACATCAAGGCCGGAATCCTGCAAAAGCTTGAGGGCCGCCAGAGCACTAAACCCGGGCATATTATAGTCAGAAGTAACAACGTCCCAGGGGCGCTCCTGCAAGGCCTGTGACATGGCAGCAGCAGTACAGACAGAGACATACTCGGGAGCATACCCCCCCTTGCGCAGCTCGTGCAGCAGCAGAAAGAGATCATCCTCGGAATCTTCAACTATCAGAATGTGAAGCGGCTTGGACATGTTGCCCCTTGCAAGACTTGATGAGCAGATTGTATCAGTAAACCGCCGCTTCAACAAGTGCAGGGTAATAAAAGGCAAACTCCCCATCATCCTTGACTTTTCAACAGGTTTTGACTACTTTACTTATTTTTGACCAGTCATTTATCCCGGAGGATATCCATGGATTATAAAGAAACCCTGAACCTGCCCCTGACCGACTTTCCCATGAAGGCAAACCTGAATCTGCGGGAACCGGAAACCCTCGCCAAATGGGAAACGGACAATCTTTACGGCGAAGTTGAAGCTGCCGGAGCAGCCAAGCCGCTCTACATACTGCACGACGGCCCCCCTTACGCCAACGGCCATAT
>VEOV01000205.1 GCA_012026855.1 Geobacter sp. | reverse complement strand
TTCCGGCATTTATCGGGGCACTGCAGGCAGTTGAAAACAGCGGCGGAAAAGTTTCCAGAATTATTGCTTCTTCCACTGCTTCAATCGTTGCCGGTATGTATGTCAATGGTTACACGCCAGAGGCCATCCTGGATGAGTCACTGGCTCTGGACACCAGGCAGTTCAAAGATTTAAGCCTGAAAACAATGCTGACACGTTATGGACTATGTTCGGGCGAGCGACTGGAAGAGTGGATCGACAGAAGGTTTGACGCCAAACTGTTTTCAGGTAAAACGAGGATTCCACTTGAAATTGTCGCTACTGACATGCTCCACTACCGGCCGGTTGTTTTTTCTGCCGAGAAATCGCCTGACCTGAAACTCTCTGTTGCCGCCGCTGCCTCCTCACTGGTGCCGGGTGTTTTTGGCTACCGGAAGCTGGCATATGCCGGCAAGAATTACGCTCTGATAGATGGCTCACTGATGACCGGCATTGTGGAGGGACGGCTTGACAAGAACCAGAAGACTCTGGTCATCAGGATGATGTCCAAGCGGACCCTGAAAAGGCATGAAAACGGCGGGCTTTCCCTGCAGAAATATTTTCACGAAATGTTGACTTTCTCCCTGCACGCCCAGGAGAAGGAATTCCTCAAGGGTGGCAAATGGAAGGATACTATTTTGATCTACTGTTCAGAGATTTCCCCTTCCACGTTCTCTCTTTCGGCAGCAGAAAAGCGCTTCCTTTACGAACAGGGTCTTGAACAGACAAGGAAATACCTTGAATACAAGTGGGGGATCTAGAATGAAACTTCTACTGGTTTTGATGGGGGCGCTGCTGACCCTGAACGCTTGTGCCATGCTGACTGCCTGGCGTACTATTCCGGCACCAGGTGGCTGTGAAGACTGCCACAAAGTGCCAATATCAGCCAACTGGCAGGTCTCCATCAAGTCAGTCGGACTGAGCGATGAGCGTGGCGGCTTGTCATTCCAGCAACCTGACAGTCTCATGACGAGAACCGAGAAACCTGCCTCATCGATTGAAAAACAGAAGATCGAAGGTCTTGCCTGCTTTGAGTGTCATAACTCGCCTAATCCGCAACATAAGCAGATGAAAGGCAAGTTCCACCACTAATGTAAATTTCCTGAATCTGGAATTGGAATAAGGGACTTATGGGAAAAGAGCCAAGAAAAACCAAGATAGTTGCCACCCTGGGGCCGTCCAGCTCCAAACCGGAGCAGATAGCCAGACTTGCCGACGCAGGTGTTGATATCTTCAGGTTGAACTTCTCCCACGGGGCCAATGAGGATAAGGCAGCAGTCATCGATTACATTCGGGCCGTTGCCGAAAAGAAGAAGAAAGCCATCGGCATTCTCGCCGATCTTCAGGGTCCGAAGATTCGCACCGGCCGCATGGAGAACGGCGCCCTTCCCCTGCGCAAGGGGGACAGCATTGCCATTACCACCGACGAGGTCAAGGGGCGTACCGGGCTCATCTCTACCATCTACAAGGCGCTACCGACCGATGTCAAGCCCGGCTCGCGTATTCTGCTGGACGACGGCCTGATAGAGTTCAGGGTGCAGTCGGTAACCGGCAATACCGTTCACTGCACTGTCGTGGAGGGGGGTATCCTCAAGGATCTCAAGGGGATCAACCTGCCGGGGGTTAATGTTTCCAGCCCGTCGCTGACGGAAAAGGATTGCAGGGATCTGGAGTTCTGCCTGGCTAAAGGTGTTGACTATATTGCCCTCTCCTTTGTCAGAAAAGCCGAAGATGTGCTTGATCTGAAGAGGATCATCGCCGCAAAGGGGCTTTCCATTCCGGTGGTGGCCAAGATCGAGAAGCCCGAGGCGATCAAAAATTTCGCTGCAATTCTTGCGGTTACCGATGCTGTCATGGTGGCCCGGGGAGATCTCGGCGTCGAGATCAACGCCGAGAAGGTGCCGCTGCTGCAGAAAATGATCATCAAGGCCTGCAACGAAGCGGGCAAGCCGGTAATCACCGCCACGCAGATGCTGGAGTCCATGATCCTCCATCCCCGGCCAACGCGGGCAGAAACATCGGATGTTGCCAATGCCATTATAGACGGTACCGATGCGGTGATGCTGTCCGGTGAGACTGCTTCCGGCAGCTATCCGGCAGAGGCAGTCAGAACCATGGTCAAGATTGCCTCTGACGTGGAGAAGAGCGGTCTGTCACAAACCGTTGCTCCGGAAATTGGCAAGAAAAGCACCAGCATTGCCGGAGCAGTCGCCGAAGCAGCCTGCCATGCGGCAGCAGCGGTAAAGGCCAGGGCAGTGGTAGTGTTCACCCAGTCAGGCAGTACCGCAGCGCTCATTTCAAAAAACCGTCCCCAGCTCCCCATCATTGCCTTTGCCCCCTCAGAAGAGATTCGCCGCCAGCTCGCCATCTACTGGGGGGTCAGAACCCTGCCGGTCGGCGCCATGAGCGACTCAGACCAGCAGATCGCCCTGGTTGACCGGACCCTGCTGGCAACCGGTTTCGGCAAAAAGGGTGATGTGGTGGTGATCACCATGGGGGTCCCCCTGGGGAGCCATGGCTCTACCAATCTGATGAAAGTCCACACCTTGGGCTCCTATGAGAGGTGACCTCTCTTGCCGTTGCTGCCGGTAAAACGTTACTCGATAACGATCCGGGGAATTGTTCAGGGTGTCGGCTTCAGGCCATTTGTCTATCGCCTCGCCGCTGCTGCCGGTCTTTCCGGATGGGTGCGCAACGGCTCTGACGGAGTAACCATCGAAGCCCAGGGAGGGGGGCAGGAACTGGCAGCATTTTTAGTTTCCCTGCAGCATGATGCCCCGCCGCTGGCCCTGATTAACTCCCTGCAAACAGTTGAAATTCCGCCGGCCGCTGACAGCGATTTCAGGATAATCTCCAGCAGCAGTGAACCCGGCAGCGCCCCGGTGCCACCGGATTGTGATGTCTGTCCGGACTGCCTGCGTGAGCTCTTTAACCCTGTGGATCGCCGCTACCGCTATCCGTTTATCAACTGCACCAACTGCGGTCCCCGCTACTCAATCATCACAGCCACCCCCTATGACCGGCCCAATACCACCATGGCGATGTTTTCCCTCTGTCCTGAGTGTGAGCGGGAGTACAACGATCCCCTTGATCGCCGTTTTCATGCCCAGCCGGTAGCTTGCCCCGCATGCGGGCCTGCCCTGACGATACGTGATGCCTTGGGCAACGTGCTGGCTGGTGATCCGCTTGAAATAGCGGTGGCTGCGCTGAAGAACGGTAAAATAGTGGCGGTGAAGGGTGTCGGCGGCTACCATCTGGCGGTGGACCCAACGAACAGTGGGGCTGTCATGGAGCTGCGCCGCAGGAAGCGGCGGGACGAGAAACCCTTTGCCCTGCTGGCTGCCTCCCTGGAGGCTGCGGCGCTGCTGGCGAAAATCACGCCCCTGGAAGAGCGTTTTCTTGCCAGCGTGGAGCGGCCGATCCTGCTGCTACCGAAGCTTGACGGCCAGAGCATTGCCCCGGAGGTTGCCCCGGCCAACGGTTATCTGGGGATCATGCTTCCCTCCAACCCGTTGCAGCATCTGCTGATGCAGGGTAACTTCGCCGCGCTGGTCATGACCAGTGCCAACGTCTCCGAAGAGCCGGTTATTTATCGGGACGACGAAGCGCTCCGCCAGCTCTCCGGCATTGCCGATATGTTTCTCAGCCACAACCGCCCGATCCACGAGCCGTCCGACGATTCCGTCATTCGGGTGTTGCGCACCAACACCCTGCTGATGCGCCGCTCCAGGGGTTATGTGCCCCGGGCAATCAGGATTCCGGCAATAGACCGTCCTGTTTTTGCTGCCGGTGGGGAGCTGAAAGCTGCCATCTGTCTTGCCGCGGGGGACCAGGCCTGTCCAGGGCGGCATATCGGCGATCTGAAGAGTGCGGCAACTCTGGCAGAGTACGGCAATTCCTTTGCGTCGCTGCAGCGGCTTACCGGTATTGCGCCGGAAATGGCGGCTGTCGATCTGCACCCCGATTACTACTCCACCCGGTTTGCCGAAGAGCTGGCACTGCCGCTGGTTGCCGTGCAGCACCACCATGCCCATCTCGCCGCCTGCATGGCGGAAAATCTCCTCGAAGGTGAGGTGATCGGCGTCATCTTCGACGGCACCGGACTGGGGGATGACGGCACCATCTGGGG
>VEOV01000325.1 GCA_012026855.1 Geobacter sp. | reverse complement strand
CCAACGGCAAAGTCAACGGCTGGCGCCAGAGCGCTGATGCAGCTGATGCCTGAAACAGCGGCGGCAGTAATGCGGGTAAAAAAGCTCGAGCCGGAAAAACTTTTCGAGCCTGAGCTGAACATACGACTCGGAACAAAGCATCTCAGAGATCTGCTGGATCAGTACAAGGGTGACAAGGTGGCGGTGATTGCCTCCTATAATGCCGGCGCCCATAATGTTAACAGATGGAAAAAGATTTACGGCGGTCTTGCCAGGGATGAATTTGTTGAATGTATTCCATTCGGAGAAACCAGAGACTACGTCAAGAAGGTACTGGCAGCAGAAGCGGTCTACCGGAGGCTTTACAGCCTGAAATAGCTGATCATGCAGTCCTGGTCATGAATCCAGGATCTCGCGGATCTTGGCCAGCAAGGTTCTCACCTCAAACGGTTTGTGAATAAAACGGGTCCCCTCGTCTATTATGCCGTGGCAGGCAATGATATCCGAAGTATAGCCGGACATGAAAAGCACCCTGATTTCAGGCCGCATCTCTTCAATCCTGGTGAAGAGATCCTTGCCGTTGATAACCGGCATGACCACATCGGTCAACAGCAGGTCGATATTCTCCTGTTTATTGGCACAAATCGTCAGGGCCTCCTCGGGGAAAGTTGTCGCCAGCACCCTGTAGCCAGCCCCTTCAAGCAGCATGACAGCAAGCTCAAGTATTTGCGGTTCATCCTCCACAACCAGGATCGTCTCGCTGTTGTTCAACCGGCAGATCGCCTGGTGCTCCCTTTTTTCTGGCGCCGTCAGCTCATGGACAGCCGGAAGATAAATGGTAAACATTGCGCCCCTTTCCGGCTCGCTCTCGACGAGAATCTCACCATGATTCTGTTTGATAATACCGTAGACAGTTGCCATCCCCAGCCCGGTCCCATGTCCCTCGGCCTTGGTGGTAAAAAACGGCTCAAAAATATGGGAGAGAATGTCATGGGACATGCCGCAGCCGGTATCGCTGAAGGTAAACCCGACATAGTCCCCAGGCAGCAGATCAATCAGCAGCGTCTCCTCTGAATCAAAGACAAAATTGAAGGTCTCGATGGTTATTGTGCCGAAGCCGCTGATGGCATCGCGGGAATTAACCGCCAGATTGGTCAGAATCTGTTCCAGCTGAGAGGTATCGACGCAAACCTGCCAAAGCTTGTTGTCCGGAATAAAGTTGATGGTAATCTCTTCCCCGATCATCCGCCGGATCATGCTCATATTCTCTTCGATAATTGTATTAAGATTGACATTGGCCGGTTCTGCCGGCTGTTTGCGTGAAAAGGCAAGCAGTTGCCGGGTCAGATCGGCAGACCTTTTACCGGCGCTCTGGATCTGCAGCAGGTTATCGCGCACCTGAGAATCTTCAGACAGGGTTTCGAGAGACAGCTCAGTATAGCCAAGAATTACATTCAGCATATTATTGAAATCATGGGCAATACCGCCGGCAAGCCGGCCGATGGCATCCATCTTCTGGGCCTGAATAAGCTTGGCTTCAAGTATTTCCCGCTCTTCATGCAGTTTCAAATGCTCCGATATATCCCTTTTTACGGCCACAAAACTGGAAATTTCCCCAGCACTGTTACGCACCGGAGTTATGGTGGCATCCTCAATGTAGAAACTGCCGTCCTTCTTCCTGTTGACAAACCTCCCGGACCAGGACCTCCCGGCAGTTATGGTCTCCCACATCCCTCTATAAAAAGTGTCATCCTGCATACCGCTTTTCAGTATCCTGGGATTCTGGCCGGCAGCTTCTCGCAGGGTGTAGCCGGTTGAATGTTCAAAGGCAGGATTGGCATAAATAATCACCCCCTGCCTGTCGGTGATGACGATAACATCGGTCGATTGTTCAATGGCCGAGATCAGACGGGAGTGTTCCGCCTCGACAGCGCGGATCTTCGCTGACTCGGCAATGGCAGTTTCAACAAGGGCCTGGAGAAGTGAGGTGATTCCGGAGGATTGTGCGGCTGCAAGCAGGAGCTTTACTGCCTCTTCCGTGTTGCCACTACTGATAGCGTATAGAATCTGCGGACTTAAAGGCATTTAACTCCCCGGACAGTCAAGTTGCTACTAAGTATAGCGACGGCTTTCAGTTTTGCAAAAATGCCGGCTGCTTTTTTATTTTAATGAATTACTGAAATTGACAGCATACTGATTATCTGTATAATTATCTTTATTTTCGTTAGCGAGGTCGAACATGGTCGAAATATCCCACAGCGTCGGTTTTCTGCTGGCAAAAGCCTATCAGAGAGCCTGCGCACTCTATAAGGAGCAGTTTGAAGGATACGATCTGACGCCACAGCAGTTCGGCCTGATGCGATTCCTCTGGGAAGAGGACGGCATAACCCAGGTGGAACTATCCAACCGCAGCCAGATAGACAGAACAACCATCGGTGGGCTAGTCGACCGCCTGGAAATTTCAGGTCTTCTGCAGCGCCTCCCCCACCCGGAGGACAGGAGAGCCTACCGGATAGTGCTGACATCAAAAGGGAAACTGCTGGCAGCCGAGTTGCAGCCACTGGTGGCTGAGCTACATCGGAAGATACTGGCGCCGCTCACCGAAGCTGAAATCGAGCCACTG
>VEOV01000247.1 GCA_012026855.1 Geobacter sp. | reverse complement strand
GCTCATCACTTTCAGCCGTGACATCAGGGCGACCTGCAGGTTCTTCGGGGGCGGAGTGGCATCCACCAGGACACCGTCGATGCGGTAACGCAGACGGACCTTTTTTTCGAACGGTTCGATATGAATGTCGCTGGCCCGCTGATCAAAGGCATACTGCAACAGGAACTCCACTGCCGAGATGATGTGCTTGTCGCTCCCCTCGGCCTCGCCGTGACCGCGCATCTGGACGAACTGCTCCAGGTTGGCAAGATCCACCCCCCCTGCCACCTCGCCCTGGGCCGCATTGACTGAGGCACGAAAGCCGAAAAATTCCCGCAGAATCTTCAGGATGTCGCTGCGTGAGGCCAGCACCTTCTGGGTGGCAATATGCCTGACCTGGCTGATATCCTCCAGGGCCTGATTGTTGAAGGGATCGGCCTGGGCAAAAACAACGGCGCCGTCACGCATGCCGATCGGCACAATGAGATTTTTCAGTGCAAATGCCCTGGTAACATGGTCAGTCACCAAATCCAGATCCATCTTCAGCGGATCTATTTTGACATACTCCAGGCCGGCAGCCTGGGCAAGAGTTTCGGTTATGGCATCCTCAGTCAGAATTTTCCCGGTGCCCGGTATCTCCAGATTGAAGGAAGAGATGATCTCTGCAGGGGAAACCTGCTCAGCTGCCTGAAAAAACCGCCGGGAATAGCCTGTCTGCTGGTGGCTGTGAAGCCTTGCTGCCTGATTATCGGCACCGGCCAGAACCATCCGGCACTGTTCTTCACTGACAAGCCCCTTTTTGAAAAGAAGCTTACAGATTGTGGCCACAGTTGCTGCTGTTTTTCCCATGTTCACCTCGTCCGACCATCTTAACACATGGAGCCTGTCCGTAAAGATGCTTTACAGCCCTGCTGCCCGTTTTTACGGGTAAATTATGAATAGCGCGTATCCGGATTTGACATTACGCTGCAGATTGGAAATAATGAGGCAACTCAAACAAGCACGAAAGGAGAATCTGATGAGACTAGTAACAACCTGCATAACAGCAGCGCTCCTTGCTTTTGCTGCCTCCCCGCTGCTGGCGATGCCGCGCATGGGTAGTGAACCGGCCATGCGCGGTACCAATGACAACGCCACAATTCCGGCGCCACCGGCCGAACCATCAACTCCTCACAAGGGCAAAGTGCTCCAGATAATAAACAGCGGCGGTTATACCTACGTTGAACTGAAGAAGAAGTCCGGCGAAAAGGTCTGGCTTGCCGTATCTTCTGCCGAAATCCCGGTCGGCTCCCAGCAGACCTTCAACCCAGGCATGGTCATGACGAATTTCGAGAGTAAAAGCCTGAAGCGGACCTTTGACAGCATCATCTTTACCGACCTGGCGGCACCGGCAAAAGACAGGGGGAAGAAGGACGTCAGCGGCAAGTCTCCCGGCAGCAAGGGCTCAGTCTCTCCTGATGTCAAGGTCAAGGTTAAGAAGGCCACCGGCAAAAACGCCTACACCGTTGCCGAACTATATAAAAACAGTGCAAAACTGAACAAGAAAAAGGTCGTTGTCCGCGGCAAAGTGGTCAAGATCTCGTCAAACATCATGAGCAAAAACTGGATTCACCTGCGTGACGGCTCCGGCAGCCAGGCAACCAATGATTTCAACCTGGTGCTAACTTCCAAGTCAATTCCTGCCGAAGGGGAAGTTGTGTTGGCAACCGGCACTCTTTACAAGGACAAGGATTTCGGCGGCGGTTACAAGTATGCCGTCATTGTAGAAGGCGCGGAGTTTACCGCGGAGTAGGCAGTTCTACCGCATTTACTGACTGGAATCCCCTGCAGAGCCTGGCTTTGCAGGGGATTTTATATTTATAAGTTCGTTGTTACAGTTAATTGTATTTTATAGAGGCAATGGCGTGCTTGTAAAAAACCAGGCACATGACAGGGTTTGGGGTTATGAATTCGACTACGAACATGTCAAATGCTGTCACCAGGCCAGTATAAGTACTCCCATCCATTAAGGTAACAGTTACCACGTGCCCTTCCTTACGGGCTTCGTTAAGCTTATGCTCCTGCAGGACAAATTGATGTGTTGCTGCCTTCTTCATTACATCGCTCTCCAATTTTGTTTGTCTTAAGCACTCTGGTGTCGATTACTGCGAGATCAACTTGTTAACGGGAAACAAGAGATACCAGTCTCAAGTAGAGCAGAGTTGATATGGATAGGAGACAATGTAGCATTTACGTCAACATATGCGTCAATAAAAAAAACAGGTACTCACGTTGGCAGCGTAAGTACCTGTTTTATTGTTTTATGGCAGCCAGGGATTTATTGTCCCCCTTCCGTATGATCAATCTGGCAGCCGGATTGATAATGGCCAGGATGAGCAGCAGTAAAAAAGGCCGGAGCGTCCCCCGGCACTGAAAGGAGCACATCTGGCAAAATGTGCCCGTAAATATTACAGTTTGAGCCTGTACCCGGCCTAGGAGGCTGTCGGACTTGTAATAAATCAGCTGCAAATCCGTCTGCACGGTTCATATTTCGCCGCTTTCTTGGTCAATAGAACAACTATTGACCTTCAAATTCGACAAAATCTGCCCTCACCCAGTCGAATTTTCGCTTTGATTTCCCAAGTCCGACAGCCTCCTAGCGATGTCGCTGAGACAGCGAACCGGCTCAGGAAGGTAGCTGCGGATCGCCTCAGTGGTGATTATGTAAAACCGGTCTGGTAGCCGCCGGATTCTCAGGCATTTTTATTGCCTGCCAGCCATTACGGTGATGAGACCGGATCTGAAGATAAGATCACGCACAAGCTTTTCCATCTGAATGTTCTGCTCAAGCGCCATGGTGGCGAGGATGCTCTTCTCAGCTTTGGTTACTTTCATGGTAATGGTGCTTTTTTGCCGGCTACCTTTTTGTATTTGCATATACAGACCTCTTTCTCAATGAATGACGTCAAATGGTGAGTAACGGCTTCATTTATATCGCCTTGCGCCAGGCCAGACTCCCCTCCAGCCAGCGGGAGAAGCTGGTAAAGGCGTAGCAGAGAAGAAAGTAAACAACAGCGATAAAGATGAATATTTCGGTCGGGAAAGTCATGGTGCGATTGTTGATTTGAGTGCCGACGTGGGTCAGTTCGGAGACACCGACGATGAAAGCCAGAGAGGTATCCTTGATCAGTGAGACAAACTGGTTGACAAAGGAGGGGATCATGTTGCGCAGCCCCTGGGGCAGCACGATGTATACCATTGCCTGCCAGGGCTTAAGTCCGGTGGAAATGGCTGCTTCGGTCTGCCCCTTGGGAATACCCTCAATACCGGCACGCACGATCTGCGACATGTAGGCCGATGTGAAAATGGTCAGTGCCATGATAACCGTATTGGTTTCTGCCACTTTGCCGAACAGGGCCGGCAGAAGGAAATACATCCAGAAGATCACCATCAGCAGCGGCATGCCGCGAACCGCGTTGATCACAATGGTGACCGGATAGTTGATCAGCCTGTTTTTAGTCAGGCTCAGCAGCCCGAGAATCAGGCCGCCGAACATGGAGAGGATGCAAG
>VEOV01000232.1 GCA_012026855.1 Geobacter sp. | reverse complement strand
GTCATAACCGTAGAAGATCCTGTGGAATATCGCCTGAGTTTCGTCAAACAGACCCAGATTAATGAAAAAACCGGATATACCTTTGCGCTGGCATCCCGTAATTTCATGCGCCAGGATCCGGATGTCATGCTCCTGGGTGAGATTCGGGACAAGGATACTGCAAACATTGCGATCAGAGCCTCCTTTACCGGACATTTGGTTTTTTCCACCTTGCATACCAGCGATGCGGTGACTGTAATTCCGCGGATGCTGGACCTGGGGGTTGATCACTATCCGATTTCGTCCTCACTCCTGGCAATACTGGCGCAGCGTCTGGTGCGCAAGATCTGTCCCCACTGCCGCGAAGAATACACCCCGGACGAAGAGGAGCTGGCTGTTTTTCGCACTGCTGGCTACGACTCGCTCACAATATTGGCCCGCGGGAGAGGGTGTGCAAAATGCTATCAGACCGGTTATGCGGGGCGCATGCTCATCTGTGAACTACTGATCGTCAATGACGCTATCCGGGAGCTGATCTTTAATGGTGCGTCAACCACAGACCTGTTTGATGAGGCTGTAAAAAACGGCATGATCCCCCTTAAGTCGGACGGTATCCGTAAGGCCGCCGAGGGGCTGCCAACGCTCAAAGAAGTGTTGAGGGTGGCGGGATGAAGTTCTACTCCTATACTGCAGTTACCGCTGAAGGGAAGGCGATTTCCGGGGCGCTGGAGGCCATGGACGAGGCCACGGTCGAGGATATTCTTGCCCAGAGAGGGCTCTACCCGGTCAGGATAAATTCCGGCAGTGCTTTATGGGGCAATTTCACTAGATTCCTGCCAGGTAGAAGTGTCAAACGGATTGAAGTGATTGAGTTTGCCCAAAACCTCTCCGTAATGCTCCGGGCTGGGATATCAATCATGAGCGCCCTGTCCGATATCACCGAAACTACCAGCAACCCTGCCTTCAAGGAAATCCTGCACGACGTCAGACAGAGTGTCGAACGTGGCGATCGCTTTACTGATGCGGTTGAACGCTATGGCTCTGTATTCCCCGGGATATTTATCAGCCTCGTCAGGGTGGGCGAAGAAACCGGGCAATTTGAAACAAGCCTTGCAGAAATTGCCGAGCATCTCAAAAAGGTCGATGAGGTTTCAGCCGCCATCAAGCAGGCCATGATTTACCCGGTATTTGCCATTACCACAACTTTTGGTGCTCTGATGTTCTGGCTGATCTACGTCCTGCCCAAAGTCATGGTCACCTTTAAGGGGTTGGGGGGCAAAGTGCCGCTTTTGACCCGCTCTCTCATGGCTGCCAGCGACTTTTCCAGGAAATACTGGTTTCTCTATCTTTTGATTCCTGCTGCAGCCGGCATTCTCTTTCAGCTTCTCAAGCGCAAGGAACTGTTCTGTTATCAACTGGACAGAATCAAATTGCAGCTCCCTGTAGTCAAGGACCTCCTTTACTACAAGATTATCGCGCTTTTTGCCGAACAGATGCATATTCAGATCCGCTCAGGACTGACCATAGACAAAAGCCTGTCCATGGTGGCAGAGGTTATCGGCAACGAGTATTATCGACAGTCTCTACTCCGTGTCAAAGAAACGGTAATTCTGGGTGGCTTCGTCTCCGAAACACTCAAAACTGAAAAAATCTACCCGCCGTTGCTCGTGAGGATGATCAGTGTTGGGGAAACCAGTGGCACTCTGGAGACTCAGCTGGCCTTTCTGGCAGACCATTATTTCAAAAAGCTCGACAACCTCTCAGCCAATCTGGGCAAGATTGTTGAACCGGTTGCCATCATCATGGTCGGTCTCATCTTTGCAGTCGTCATACTCGGTCTGATTCTGCCGATTTATGGCCTGGTATCGCAGGTGGGAGGAGGAAGAATGTGAACCGTTATCTCGACTACTATGGCCTGAAAGAAGATCCATTCCGGATCACCCCGGACCCGGAGTACTATTATCCGTCCCAGGAACATATCGTTGCACTCAATTCGCTTAATTACGCCATGGAGCACCGGGAAGGATTCTGTCTGCTGATCGGAGAGCCTGGCACCGGCAAGACGACCCTTTTGAAGATATTCATGGAACAGTGGAAAGAGCAGGCTGAAATTGCTCTTATCATCACGCCGCGTCTCTCGCCAGACGAATTCATCAAGGCGCTTCTGGATGATTTCAGCGTCGATGTCGAGCCCGATCATGGCCAGGCTGCTACAGGCCAGAACTGCATGCTCAAGGCATTTCGCAAGTTTCTCCTCGGTCATTCCGAACATGGCAAACGGGTTGCCATTATCGTCGATGAGGCCCAGGACCTGCCCGTGGAAACTCTGGAGGAGCTGCGCCTGCTGTCGAACCTGGAAACTGACAAGGAAAAACTGCTGCAGATTATACTGGTGGGACAGCCCGAGCTTGCCGTGAAGATCAATTCCGACCAGCTAAAGCAGCTCGGCCAGCGAATAACTGTTCGCTCGACCCTCCTGCCTCTCAAGAGAGCCGAAACAGCCGATTACATCAACGCCCGCCTGATCAAGGCCGGAGCAAGTGCCGCTCTTCTGGACATAAATGCCCGCAATGCCATTCACCGGTTTTCACGTGGCATTCCCAGGATGATCAACATCATCGCAGCGCGCTCAATCATGGCGGCATATCTCAAGGGAAGTTCGCTTGTCAGCAAAAAACATGTGCTTATCGGCGAGATCGACGGGCAAGAAACGGGAGTACAGCGAGCTCTGTACCTGAGAGCGGAGAGCAGTTTGCAATACATTGCACTGTTTATATTCATGCTGCTGGCAAGCATTATTATTGCAGGCTTATGGCGTCACTGATCATTGCGCCGGCAGAGGCATCATTCTTCCAGTTGCTTTAGCCGCTTTAGCACCGAATTTCTGGTGTCAACCGGGATGTCACGCCTGGAGACAACATCTACATAAATCCTCACAGCTTCCTTTTTACGCGACTGCTTTTCATAGACTCGCGCCAATCCGATCATCCCTTCCAGATCGCCACTGACGGCAAGCCGCTGATAAGCATGGGCGGAGGCATCAAGTTTGCCGTTTTTTTCGTTGAAAAGTGCGAGGTTGTAGATGGCCTCCTTGTGCGTAGGATCCTGTTCCAAGGCCTGGGTGAAGCTTGCTGCCGCCTCGCTGGTCTTGCCAAGAGCATTTTTGGTGATTCCCAGGTTAATAAGCGCCGGGATGTAATTGCGGTGTAGAGCCAGAGCTTTTTCGCAGAGAGCAAGAGCCGTCCCGTACTCACCCAGGCGGATATGTATGCTTGCGGCGTTATTCAGCAGGCAGTGATTGTCCGGATCTGTTTTCAGGGCATTCATATAAATCCTGAGAGCCTCTCCGTATGCCTTCCTTTTCTCAGCCGACCTTGCGGCAAGCAGGACAGATTCACGGACCTCCTTGTCAACAGCAGGAACCGGCGGGCTTGTTGCCGGCGCAATGTCCGCCGCTTTTTTTTCTACGGCTGCGGGTGGGGCGGCGTCTGCAGCGCTCCGTTCTGCACCATCACTGCCCTGTCGAAGGGCTTTGTTTGGAGGTGCTTTTCCCCCGGCTATAACTGCCGAAGCTTTAGCTGCCCGACCGGATTTTCCGGCAATGTTTGCCTGCTTCGCAGAGGAGATGTTTTTGAGTGGGAGAACAGCAGAAACAGTGGGGCTGGCCGGCTCCGTTTTGCTTTTATCTGATTCGCCGGTCTTCTCAAGGTAAAGCCTGGTGCCGATGCCGGCAAGCACCGCCAGGAAGCTGATGATGCCGCAAAGCAGGATTTTCTTTCTTGAGCTGCGGGATTCATCATCTTTAGCGACTTTCACACGGATCTCCGGCGGGACCTCGCTTTCCCGTGGAGATCTGTTCAATTCCGCCAATCTGTTCAGGAGTTTGCTCATGGTGTTGTTTCTTCCTGATTCAGAGTGACTTTGCTGGCCACCTGCCCCGGAGGCATGGCCCAAGGATCTGCTTCACCCTGCTCGTTGATGCTTATGGTCAAAGAACTGCTTTTCTGAGTCAGTTGAGGTTCGAGCGGTTTGCCGGCGCTGCCGGCAAGTGACTCCGGGACACGCTGCTGCTTTTTGTCGTTGTTAACCATCTGCCGGAAAACCTTCCAGGCGTATATTTTCCGTTTGTCACTACTGGCGGCATTGTAACAGCCGACGGCCTCCCAAGTGTAGCCATGTTGGTCAATACAGCCGCGCAGGATGCGTGCTCCCGCCAGAGTGTTGTAGCAGGCGTCACTCAGCAACCGCTCCTTGTCCAGGCGGGCTTTGTCGATCCAGGATGAGTTGACCTGCATCAGGCCAAGATCGGTAGAGCCGTTGCGGTTCAGATTGCGGGCCGACGGATTCATGCCTGATTCGATGGTAGCGATGCTTCTCAGAAGATAGGGTGGCAAGGTAAATCTTCTTCCTGCTTCATCAAAACAGAACTCTTCTGCCCAACCGGAGGAAGTAGGCAAAATGGACAGGAATACGACAACTGATAAAAATAATTTTCCCATACATAAAATATTAACAGATATTAAATTTGTTACAACCAGCTAAAATTATGAGGTTAGTTCACTTGACATGCCCTTTTGGGGTGATATTGTTATAATACTTTAAATAAAAGTTTCTTAGGGGGCCGTCATGCTTACCACCTTGAAAAAAGCGTATCTCAATCACAAAGGCTTCACTCTGGATGAAATGGCGATAGTTCTGGTAGTTATCGGTATTATCCTTGGTGCCGTTCTCAAAGGGCAGGACCTGGTTGATAATGCAAGGTCTAAACAGTTCACTACCAAAGTGACCGCGTGGGAAGTGGCGCTGCACACCTATTTCGACCGGAAAGGGCGTTTCCCAGGCGATGCTAACAAGGACGGTCTCATTGGAGATTCCGATCCACAGGCTGACATAACGGCCGCCAAATTTGTCACAGCTCCGGAAAACACCTTCGTCCTTGGCGGCTCGACTTTCTATGTGTATGTCGGTAACAGTGGCGGTGCTACGGCAAAAAATTATCTCATAGTATGCAAAGTCGCTGCCTGTACAACTGCATATGCGCCAACGACAGATTCTAACGACCTTGCTGCAATGAAATATTTTGAATCGCTCGACACCTCCGTGGACAGCACAGCGTCGGCTACTGCGGGTAACGTAAGAGGGGCAACTGCGGTGACAACGGCCTTGGCGAACACAACCTTCACTGCCTTAACCCTGGGAGCAAGCAGTGCTGACTGGCTGGCAACCACAGATGTGATGGCACTGACATATCAGTTTAAATAGAAAGAAATCTGCAGCAGGGCAGGCTAGCCATGCAAAGAGTACTTGAGCAGATCGGGGGGAGGCAAGTGTGTCTCCCCCTGATTCGATTTCACCTTAAACGGATTTAGCTGTCATCAGGTGCGGTTATGAACAGAAATGGTTTCACCCTGATTGAAATTGCGATCGTTCTGGTGATAATTGGTCTGTTGATGACTATCGGCGTGCCGATGATCGGTGTGCTGACAAAGCGCGGAGCGTTCATTGAATCAAGAGAAACTGTCAAATTTGCCAGGGATGCGCTATCTGGTTCAATAGTTAAAAACGGAAATTTTGGTGCTGCGCCTCTAATGTCAACAAGTCCCAGAACTGCCGATGCCTGGGGAAGAAATCTACTTTTTCTTGCGGATGATGCTGTCTGGGGCGCCGGTAAAAACGTCTGCGGCGTGACAACAACCAGCATAAAACTGAAAGAATGCAGCAATGACGCCTGTTCCGCTTTTAACACGAAAAACAATATCGCTTTTCTGATTTACAGCAACGGAGAGGATGCCAATGGCGTCTGCACCGGCACCGGCGTCTGCACCGGCGGAGCAGGAACCTGCATTTTCCCGACATGCACAGGCACCTGTACGGCCGGCGTTTGCTCTGGCGGAGCTGGAACCTGTCCGACTTGCACAGCAACTCCCGGTGCTTATTGTACCTTTCCTGTCTGGCAGCAGGGGGCCGGTTATAACAACCCCTGTACCTATACCGCCACCAATCCGGCCTACCAGTATGACGACATCGTCCAGTATGTGACACTGGATGAAATCAGAGCCGCCAGAAATTGCTCCTTCAATATCAGCAAGACCTCGCTGCCCGACGCCAATGTTGGGACAGCCTACAGTGCAACTCTGCAAGCCTCGGGGGACGGATCGGCAACCTACACCTGGTCAACCGGACAGGTCCAGGGAGGCTGTGCTGCCGGAAGCGTGCAGCTGGTTCCGGCCAGTATCGGTCTTTGCCTGAATACTACCACCGGAGTCATTTCCGGCACCCCCACATCTGCCGGGTTCGGGCTTAACAATTTTACTGTAACAGCCACCAACTCCAGTAACAGTACGGCATCCCAGGCATTTACCCTCAATGTCGTCAACTCACTGGCAATCACTAACCAGACTCTGCCAAATGCCGAAACAGGAGTTGCCTACAGCGTCACTCTTAACGGCACCGGTGGCAACACCCCATATACCTGGTCGACAGGCTATGCCCAGGGTACCTGCCCTGCTGGTGATGTCCAGATAGATGCCGTCAATACCGGTCTCTGCCTTGACACCGCCAGTGGACTCATGACTGGTGCCATTGTGGCTACCCCCTATCCGATTGTGGCCGGTGCCAGTAACATCAGAGTAACTATCACCGATGCCAATGCTAAAAGCGTATCAAAGGATTTTACCCTGAACATTGCCGATGGTTGCATGCGTGGTGGAGCACAAGTGATAAATGCGGTTGGTAACCAATGGTACAGAAGAAATGGCGGAACCTGCACTGCAACGACGACAACAAATGGCATCACCGTCTATCCGGGTGACACCCTGACAATGTTTAACAATAATGCCTGTGCAGTGGCCCAGGCACGCTGTACGTCCCAGACTTTGACATACCAGTTTTTCAAGAATCTGGACACGAATTACAACTGTTCAGTCGGCTGGACTGCTTCAGCAGGGGTAAACTGCACCTTTAACGGCGGGGCGCCATATTGAGACGGGAGCGGATCTCTGCTGCTCCAGTATAAAGCTTGCCTGGTAGGATATCTTTTCAATGGATCGTACCAAACTCATCTGCCTGATAAGTGGCGCTGTAGCTATTATCTGTGGTTACTGGCTGTTGGCTGTGCCGGTTGCCTGCTCCTATGAGGAGGTGCTGTTGCGGGCAAAATCAGGGACGTTGACAGTCATTATTGGCGGCGCAGTGCTGCTGGGCGGCATCATGCACCGCTCGTGACATTTGCGGGAAGGTTTCAGGGTAGCTCATGCCCAGATGCCGGCGATTTTGGCACCGCAAGCCGGGCAGCAGCCATCTTGAAGCCGGTTTGAGCTGACCCGGAAGCCGTTTCGTTTCACGATGATTTCCCCGCAGTCCGGGCAGGCTGTGTTTTCCCCCCCTTCGCCCGGAATATTCCCTTCGTACACAAAGTGCAAACCGGCTGCAGTGCCTATGTCACGGGCCCGTCTCAGAGTGGCGGCCGGTGTCCGCTGCCTGTCGGTCAGGCGGTAGGTCGGGTAGAACTGGCTGACATGCCATGGGGTATCGGTACCGAGATTGCTGGCAATAAAGTCGGCAATCCCCCGTAGTTCTGCGTCGCTGTCGTTCAGCTCAGGAATGATCAGGGTGGTAATTTCCAGCCAGATCCCCAGCTGCTTGTATGCGACGATGCTTGCCAGGACTTCTGACAGTTTTGCACCGACAATATCCCGGTAGAATGTTTCCGAGAAACCTTTCAGGTCGATGTTGGCGGCTGCCAGGTACGGAGCGATCTTTGCCAGCGGTTCTTGGCTGATATAGCCATTGGTGACGAAAATATTATGGAGTCCGGCCTCGCTGGCAAGGCGCGCCGTGTCAAAGGCGAATTCGTAAAAAATCGTCGGTTCTGTGTAAGTGTAGGCAATGGAGCGGCAGCCGCTTTCCAATGCACTTTGCACGATCTCGGCAGGAGTGCGCTGCGTCCCATGTACAGGCGTGTCGCTGCCGACCTGGGCGATGCTGTAGTTCTGGCAGTGGCGGCAGCGGAAATTGCACCCCTCTGTGGCGACGGAAAAGGTGCGGCTGCCGGGCAGCAGGTGAAACAGCGGTTTTTTCTCGATCGGATCGACATGCTCAGCAATAACCTTGCCGTAGACCAGTGAATAAAGGGTGCCGCCGCGATTTTCACGCACATTGCAGTGTCCGCGCCGGCCGGCCTTAATGGTGCATTGAAAGCGACAAAGCTTGCAGCAGACTTGACGATCGGCTGCTTTTTCGTAAAATAGGGCTTCAATCATGGTGGGCTCCCCGATTCAAGGCACGCACTACCGCTGGATTCAGGGTAAATCTTACCAGAGAACCGGAACTGAGCAATAAGCTAGGAGAATTCATGGCAAAGGAAAAGGCACCGGTTACGGCAGCAGTCCGCTTTTTGAGAGCTGCCAAAACCGGCTTCAGCGAGCATCTTTACCACTATGAGTAAAAGGGGGTTACAGCTGTCTCGGCCCGTGAACTGGGGGTCGATGAACATGCAGTTGTCAAGACCCTGATCATGGAAGATGAACGGAAAAACCCTCTAATTGTCCTCATGCATGGTGACTGTCAGGTGTCGACCAAGGAGCTGGCCAGGGTGATCGGCGTCAAACTGATAGCACCCTGTTCACCGGATGCTGCCAACCGGCATACCGGTTATCTGGTCGGCGGCACCTCCCCCTTTGGCACGAAAAAAGCCATGCCGGTTTACCTGGAAGAGAGTATAACCGGTCTGGCGAAGATCTACCTGAATGGCGGCAAGCGGGGTTTTCTCGTCGGCATGGCTCCGGCGGACGTTGTGCGGCTGTTGCAACCGGTGCTGGTGAAAGTGGGTATAAAGGGGTGAGCGACAGTGAGATCTGAAAGTTTGGAAAAGGCAGCTGCCATAATCAGCAGCGCAGAAGTGCTGATTGTTAGCGCCGGAGCCGGGATGGGGGTGGATTCGGGGCTGCCGGATTTCCGTGGTGATCATGGTTTCTGGAACGCCTACCCCATGTACCGCCGCCTTGGCCTGAGCTTTATTCAGGCGGCAAATCCGGAGCATTTTGAGCGCGATCCGGCTTTTGGCTGGGGTTTCTATGGCCACCGGGCCAACCTCTATCGCTCGACAGTGCCCCACGAAGGCTTTCAGCTGATCAGAAACTGGCTTGAGAAGTTCAACCTGCAGCACTTTGTGGTGACCTCCAATGTTGACGGCCAGTTTCAGAAGGCCGGTTTCAGGGAAGAGGCTATCCTGGAGGTGCATGGTTCGATTCATCATTTGCAGTGTCTCTCGCCCTGCAGTGATGTGATCTGGGGCAATGATGAGGAGGTTCCGGTCGATTTTGAGACGATGAGGGCCGGGTACATTCCGCAGTGTCGCTGCTGTGGCGGGGTTGCCAGGCCCAATATACTCATGTTCGGAGACTTTTCCTGGCTGCCGGCCAGAACTCGGGCGCAGGAGCGGGCTTTTGACGAGTTTGTCACCGAGTATCGCGGGGCAAGGACGGTGGTATTGGAGATGGGTGCCGGGACGGCAATCCCGACAATCCGCTCCCTGGGTGAGCGGCTGGCCCACTCCGGCCGGGCAACGCTGATACGAATAAACCCCCGCGAAGCTCAGGCTCCGGCGGGGGCAATTTCCATCTCTGCCGGCGCGTTGGCCGGACTGGAAGCAATCAATAAACTGCTTTAAAAGTTTACCTTCGGCAGGTGGGCCAACGATTCCTTGATGGCCTCCTCAGGATATTCGTAATCATCCAGCTCCCCGCCGAAATAGGCGTCATAGGCCGCCATATCCACGTGACCGTGGCCGGAGAGGTTGAAGAGAATGGTCTTCTCCTTCCCTTCTTCCTTGGCTTGCAGCGCCTCGTCGATGGCGCCGCGGATGGCGTGTGACGACTCGGGTGCCGGGATGATCCCTTCGCTGCGGGAGAAGAGTACCGCCGCCTCGAAGCAGGCAGTCTGGGGGACGGCTTTTGCCTCGATCACCCCGGCATGGACCAGCTGGGAGACCAGCGGCGAAGCGCCGTGATACCTGAGCCCGCCGGCATGGATCCCCGGCGGCATGAAGTCATGGCCAAGGGTGTACATCTTGGCGACCGGCGCCATCTTGGCAGTATCGCCGTAATCGAAATCGTAGACCCCTTTGGTGAGGGTCGGACAGCTGGTTGGTTCCATGGCGACGAGCCGCACGTTTTTGCCATGGGCCTTGTCGGCGGCAAACGGAAAGGTGATCCCGGCAAGGTTGGAGCCGCCGCCATGGCAGCCGATGACCACGTCCGGGTAGTCGTTCACCAGGGCGAGCTGCTCCTTGGCCTCCAGGCCGATGATGGTCTGGTGCATGCAGACATGGTTGAGCACACTGCCGAGGGCGTAACGGGTATCCTCGCGGGTGGCGGCATCTTCTACCGCCTCGGAGATGGCAATGCCGAGGGAACCGTTACTCTCCGGGTTCTGGGCCAGGATGGCGCGACCGGCATTGGTCTGGTCAGACGGCGAGGCAAGGACGTTCGCCCCCCAGAGCTGCATCATGCTTTTGCGGTACGGCTTCTGGTTATAGGAGACCTTGACCATGTAGACGGTGCACTCCAGGCCGAACATCTGGCAGGCCAGGGCAATGGACGAGCCCCATTGGCCGGCGCCGGTTTCGGAGGCGATCCGCTTGGTGCCGAAAATCTTGTTGTAATAGGCCTGGGGAATGGCGGTATTCGGCTTGTGGGACCCGGCCGGAGAACCACCTTCATACTTGTAGTAGATCTTTGCCGGTGTGCCGAGCGCTTTCTCCAGACGGTGCGCCCGAAAGAGCGGCGCTGGACGCCAGAGCCGGTAGATTTCACGGACTTCTTCGGGGATGTCGATCCAGCGCTGGTTGGAGACCTCCTGCTCGATGAGCCCCATGGGGAAGAGCGGCAGCAGATCGTCAGGCGTTACCGGCTGCAGCGTGCCAGGATGGATGACCGGTGCCAGCGGCCCCGGCATGTCGGGGATAATGTTGTACCACTGCTTGGGGATACGATCTTCAGGGAGCAGAATTTTTGTGTCCATGGCTAACCTCCGTCACTGTATTGATAACTAGTCTGCGTATTGATTGATACGGTGAAATCTGCCTGAAAGGCGTTGTTTTATCCCAGCAACTCCGACAGTTTTGCGCCGATGTTCTCTTCCCGCATCAGCGATTCTCCCACCAGGAATGCCCTTGCACCGGCACTCTGCAGCTGTTCGATATCGGTACGGCTGTTGATGCCGCTCTCGGCAACAATCAGCCGCTCTGCTGGAATCAACTTGGCCAGCCGCTCGGTTGTGGCCAGGTCGGTAACAAAGGTGTGCAGGCTCCGGTTATTGATGCCGATCAGGCCGCAGTCGGTGGCCAGCGCCATCTCCAGTTCCCGCTCGTCATGGACTTCCAGGAGCACGTCCAGATAGAGTTCGCGGGCTTTGCCCAGCAGGTCGACCAGTTGTGACTGATCCAGCATGGCGGCAATGAGGAGGATGGCGTCTGCCCCTCCGGCCGCTGCTTCGTAAATCTGGTATTCGTCAAAGATAAAGTCCTTGCGCAGGAGCGGCAGCCCGACCTGCTCCCGGATAAGGGCCAGGAAGCGGAGATGGCCCAGAAAAAAATGCTCATCAGTCAGGACAGAGAGACAGGTTGCACCATTCTGCTGATAAATTTCTGCAATATCCAGCGGGTTGAAGTCAGGGCGGATAACCCCTTTACTGGGGGAGCCCTTTTTCACTTCGGCGATAATCGGTGTCCAACCGGACTGGGCGGCGCTGCGCAGGGCCCGCTCAACGCCGCGGGGCTGGTCCTCCCGGTCACTGATGCGTGCCTTCATTTCGGCCAGGGGGGCAGCTGACCTGGCGGCCGCTACCTCGTCGCGTTTGTGGGCAAAAATCTTCTGCAGGATATCAGGCTGCTCAGCCATTGGTCAGCCTCACCAGCTTTTCCAGTTGCTGCATGGCTCTGCCCGAGTCAATGGCCTCTTCTGCCATGGCTATGCCGGTTGGCAGGTCGGCAGCTTTTCCTGAGGCCACCAGCCCGAAAGCTGCATTGATCAGGACAATATCTCTCTGTGCGCCCTGCTTGCCGCTCAATATCTCTTTGACGATGACGGCATTGGCAGTTGCGTCGCCGCCGCGCAACTCATCCATGGAACAGAAGGAAAAGCCGATCTCTTCGGGAGAGAAGAGGCTGAGTTTTACCCCTTCTTCAGTGACGGTAGCCACTGAAGTTGCTGCGGTCAGGGTAACTTCATCCATGCCGTCAAGGCCATGGACGACAAAGCCCCTTTTGCAGCCGAGGTTGTGGAGTACCTGGGCAAGTTTCAGGACCAGATCTTCACGGTAGACCCCCATGACCTGGCAATCGGCTGCTGCCGGGTTGGTAAGCGGGCCGAGGATGTTGAAAATCGTTCTGATGCCGATCTCGCGCCGCGGGCCGATAGCGTGCTTCATGGCGCCATGCAGGGCCGGTGCAAAGAGAAAACCCACCCCGATTGCGTCGATGCAGTGCTCCACTGTCTCCGGGGTTACGTCCAGGTTGACGCCCAGCTTCTCCAGGACGTCGGCGCTGCCGCAGAGGGATGAAACCGAGCGGTTGCCATGTTTGGCAACCTTGACGCCGCAGGCGGAAATGACAAAGGTGACCGTGGTGGAAACATTAAAGGTGTTGGTGCCGTCGCCACCGGTGCCGACCACATCCAGAATCGTCTCCTGGTCGATGTTGATATCATCGCGGTCGATGTCCAGAAGACCTTTGCCGACCCTGATCGGGGTTGCCCGCTCCCGCATGACTCTGGCGGCGCCGGTGATCTCGTCAACAGTCTCCCCTTTCATCCGCAGGGCTGTGATGAAGGCGCCAATCTGCGCCTGTGTGGCGCCGCCGGACATGATCTGTTCCATCACCTCAATCATCTCACCTTCGGTAAGATTCTCCCGCTCGACAACCTTAGCGATCGCTTTTTTTATCATTTGGAGAGCTCCAGAAAATTATTGAGCAACTGCATTCCACCTTCGGTGAGGATGGACTCGGGATGGAACTGCACCCCCCAGACCGGGAGCGTTTTGTGCCGCAGCCCCATGATTTCGCCATTGTCGACCCAGGCGGTCACTGCCAGGCAGTCGGGCAGGGTGTCACGCTCCACCACCAGCGAATGATAGCGGGTGGCGGTGAAAGGGTTGGCCAGGCCGGCAAAAAGCTCTTTGCCATCATGGGGGAGCGGTGACGTCTTGCCGTGCAGCAGGGATACGCTGCGTACCACCTTACCGCCGAAGGCTGCGCCGATTGACTGGTGCCCGAGGCAGACGCCGAGGAGCGGGATTTTACCGCTGAAATGCCGGATAGCATCCACCGAAATACCGGCTTCATCGGGTGAGCAGGGACCGGGGGAGATCACCAGCCGCTCCGGGTTCAGCTGCTCGATTTCGGCAAGGGAGATCTGGTCGTTGCGGTAGACGCGGACATCTTCACCCAGTTGGCCGAAATACTGGACAATGTTGTAGGTAAAAGAGTCATAGTTATCGATCATCAGCAGCATCAGTCCAACCCTCGCTCTACGGTTTCAATGGCTTTTACTACCGCCATGGACTTGTTCACCGTTTCCTGGTATTCGGTAGCCGGGTCGGAGTCTGCCACCAGTCCGGCGCCTGCCTGCAGATGGATTTTGCCATCCTTGATTACCAGCGTTCTGATGGCTATTGCCAGGTCCATGTTGCCCGAGAAGGAGAAGTAGCCGACAGCGCCGCCATAGATCTCGCGGCGACAGGGCTCCAGCTCGTCGATGATCTGCATTGCCCTGACCTTGGGAGCGCCTGAGAGGGTGCCGGCCGGAAAAGTCGCCTTGACCAGGTCAAAGGCATCCATGTCGTTGTATAGCTCCCCCTGGACATTGGAGACGATATGCATGACATGGGAATAACGCTCAACCACCATCAGTTCCGAAACCTTGACGCTGCCTGTTTTGCAGACCCTGCCAAGATCGTTGCGCCCCAGATCCACCAGCATGACATGTTCGGCCCTCTCCTTGGGGTCGTCGAGCAGCTCCTTTTCCAGCCGTTGATCCTCATCGGGATTTTCGCCGCGGGGCCTTGTTCCGGCTATGGGGCGCAGTTCGACGTGGTCACCTTCCTTGCGCACCATGACTTCGGGGGAGGCGCCGAGCACAATGGTGTCGTCCATGCGGAGGAAGAACATGTAAGGTGACGGGTTGAGGGTGCGCAGCACCCGGTAGATGTCCAGCGGTTCCACTGTCAGCTCACCGGAAAACCTCTGGGAGAGCACTACCTGGATAATGTCGCCGCTGCGAATGTACTCCTTGGCCTGCTCAACAGCGGCCTCAAAATCGGCGCGCTTGACGTTTGACTGGAATGAGACCGGCGCTGCCGCTCTTTTTGGCTGGGGAGGGGAGGGGAGCGGAGTTTTCAGTCTGGCAATCAGGGCATCGATCCTGGAGATTGCCTCTTTATAAGCCTCTTCGGGCGAAGAATCATCCAGGTGGGCATTGGCAACCACCTTGATTTTCTGGCGGACATTGTCAAAGATGACCAGCGTGTCGGTGATGAGGAAGCAGCTGTCATAGGCGCCGATAGCGGCAGGTTTGCTGGTTGGCAGTGTCTCGAAGAAGCGGACCATGTCGTAACCGAGATAGCCGACCGCACCGCCGAAAAAGCGGGGGAGACCTTCGATCTCAACCGGCCTGAAACGGGCAAGGTAATCTCTGATGACGTCCAGAGGGTTGTCGCTTGCCACTGTTTGCTCAGGTTCTCCACGTTTCAGGATTTCAACCCGGTTGCCGCTGGAGCGGAGCACCACCGAAGGGGAGCCCCCCAGGAAGCTGTAGCGGGCCCATTTTTCGCCCCCTTCGATACTCTCCAGCAGGAATGAGTAAGCGCCGTCGTCGATTTTCATGAAGGCGCTGACCGGTGTGTCCATATCTGCCATGATCTCACGGTAGACAGGGATGAGATTGCCGGAATCGGCAAGCTTGATAAAGTCGCTTTGTGACGGGAAATACATCAATACTCCGGAAAGGGATAATTATACGAAAATATCATACTGGCAGGGTTCTTACAACGTTTGATGTCAGCTTTTCAGGGTGAAGTAGAAGGTTGCTCCCTCACCTTCTACAGAATCTGCCCAGATTTTGCCGCCATGTCTGTGAACTACGCGCTGGGTGATGGCCAGTCCGATGCCTGTCCCCTCAAACTCGGCGCCGTGCAGTCTCTGGAAAGGAGCGAAAAGCTTGTCGCTATAGGTCTTGTCAAAGCCGGCGCCATTGTCCTTGACAAAATAGACCGGGCGGGCCGCTATGATTTTCTTGCCAAACTCTATGACCGCTTCATCCTTCAGCGAGGAGTATTTCCAGGCGTTGCTGAGCAGGTTGTTGAGCAGTACTTCAAAGAGCCGCTCGTCGCCAAAGGCTTCTAGACCATCTTCAATCTTGAAGCTGACGTTACGGTTCGGGTCGCGTTCGATAAACGCTGCTGCAATTGTGCCGAAGATGCGGGAGAGATTGACCCTGCTGCTGTTCAGTTCACGGCGCGATACATGGGAGAGTTCCTGCAGATCATCGATCAGGACCCCCATTTTGTTGCAGCCGGAGATGATCCTTGCCAGGTAGTGCTTGCCCTGCTCATCCAGCTGGGCAGAGTGATCGCTTTCGAGAATGCTGCTGAAGCTGCTGATATGTCTTAGTGGGGCCCGCAGGTCGTGGGAGACCGAATAGCTGAAAGACTCAAGCTCATGATTGGCAAGTTCAAGTTCGGCCGTCCTTTCAATGACGCGCGCTTCAAGCTCCTGATTAAGACGTCTGATCTCCTGATCGGACTTCATCCGGTCGGAAATATCACGCACTACCTCGATGCCGCCGATCATCTTCCCCTGGGGGTTGCGTAGCGGTGTGGCGACAATTTCGAAATGGCGGATACTGTCGCCGTCCTGCACCTGGGCGAGCTTGACGTGGGAAGTGCCGTCAGTGAAAGCTCCCTGCATCGGGCAGTCAGTGCAGACTGCATCGTTGTGCTGGTAGGCTTCGTAGCAGTACTTGCCGCGGGCATCGCCAACCATCTGCTTATGGGCATTGTTCTGGAGTATGACCCGGTAATCCAGATCCTGGATACTGAGCCCCTCGCTCATGCAGGAGAGGATTGATTCAAGTTTGGCCTTCTCTTCCGCCAGGGCGGTATAGGTCCTCAGGTACTCTTCCACCTGATGCCGCAGCTCCTCTTCCGTCGCGGCAAGCTCCTCGTTGCGGTCCTGGAGATCTCTTTCACGGTCATTGACAGCGGCTGACATTTTTCTGAAATTGTCATAGAGTTCGTCAATTTCCAGGTACCCGGCCGAGTGAGCAAAATCAGCGACTGCTGCTCCCGATGCGACCTGTTTGCTGAATTCCGAGAGGCTCAGTATGGGAGCGCTGATGCGGCCTATCCGCTTGAAGGCAAGGTAATAGGCTGTTGCCAGGACGATGATTGTCAGGGCGGCCAGCAGCAGTTCCAGGCGGTAAAGGGGGGCAAAGGCATGCTCTCTATCGTGGACTGCCACAATGACCCAGTCGTTATGCTTGAACTGGAGTACGCTGCCGATGACCCTTCTGTCGCCGATCTTGAAGGTATAGGTGCCTTCAGTTCCGCTGAAGCCGGCAGTAATCTGCGGAATCGAGATAAAGGATTCCTTCTCCCCGACCAGTGCCCTGTCAGGATGGGCAATAAGATTGCCTTTCGGGCTGACAATGAAGGCATATGCCTTGACTGAGTCTTTTGTCGGCTCAACCAGTTTACACAGGTAGGTAAGATTCATTGTGCCGATCAGTACCCCCTTGCGCCAGGGGATCCCGACAGAGATGACCGATTCGCCGGTGCGCAATGAAACAAACGGTTCAGACCAGGCTATCTGGCTGCCAAGTTTAATTTTCTGGTAGATTGGGGAATTGGCATAGTTGATTTTAGGTATAAAAAGGGGGCGGCCATCGGCAGCAACCTGCTTGAGCAGGTCGCCGTTTGCATCGATAAATGAGACGGTCTCAAAGATGGGGTCTTCTTCGAGGTGGTTTTCAGTGACCCTGTCTATATCAGAGAGATCATTTTTACTATGTTCATCGACTGCATCACGAACCTGCTTGAGCATAACCAAAGGTCTTGCAATGAACAGTTCAACGGCACTGCTGACAGTTTGGGCAACTTTCTGGTTTTCCAGGCGAATCCGCTCGCCGGTTTCCCGGTGGAATAGAGTCACGGAGACGGCCATGGCAATCAGCATCGGCAGCAGTGTCAGGAGCAACACGCTGGTAATGAGAGCTTTTCGTATGCTAATAGGTCGTTTCATGGCTAATGAGGGTCTCCGCTAATCTGGAATAATATCATGAAAAAATTCTGCCCAAAACAGTAAATTCAATGGCGTACTGCTTTTTTTCGTTCCCCCCTTGAATTAAACAACAAGAGTGTTTAGATTCGTTCAGTTCGTAAACCAACTAAAAGGGAGCAGCGCGGCAATGAAGACAACCAAGCAATTCCAGACTGAGGTACAGAAGCTTCTCGACCTGGTCATCCACTCGCTTTATTCCAATAAGGACATCTTCCTGCGGGAACTTGTCTCCAACTCATCTGATGCCATTGACAAGATCCGTTTTGAAGCCCACTCCAACGAAACCCTGCTGGAGGGTAACAGCGACTGGAAAATCAAGATAGTCCCGGACAAGAATGCCGGCACCCTCACCATTATTGACAACGGCATCGGCATGAGTATTGCCGAAGTCGAAGAGAACATCGGTACCATCGCCCGCTCCGGCACCAAGGCGTTCATGGAGGCTCTGGCCGAGGCCAAGGCCAGCAACAATCCGGAGCTGATTGGCCAGTTCGGCGTTGGTTTCTATTCTTCCTTCATGGTGGCCGACAAGGTCACCCTGACGACCCGCAAGGCAGGCAACCCGTCAGCCGGTTGCTGCTGGGAGTCCACCGGCGACGGCACCTATACCATCGAAGAGTGTGACAAGGTGGCCCGGGGCACTGAAATCGTCCTCCATCTGAAAGAGGAGATGCAGGAGTATCTGGACGAGTGGAAGATCCGCTCCATCGTCAAGAAATACTCCGACTACGTTCAGTACCCGGTCTGCATGGACATTACCCGCAAGGAGCCGGTGAAAGATGCTGACGGCAAGGTGATCGAAGGTGGCGGCGACATCGAGACCGTTACCGAAGAGACTCTCAACTCCATGAAAGCCATCTGGACCCGGCCAAAGAGCGACATTACAGACGAAGAGCACGAAGAGTTCTACAAGCATATTTCCCACGACTTCGACAAGCCGTTTCGGCCGATCCACTACTCTGCCGAAGGGGTGAGCGAATTCAAGGCACTCCTCTACCTGCCGGCTCACAAGCCGTTCGACCTGTTCATGCAGGACCGGAAGAAAGGGGTGCATCTCTATGTCAAGCGGGTCTTCATTACCGACAACTGCGAGGCGCTGCTCCCCGACTACCTCCGCTTCGTCAAGGGGGTGGTGGATTCCAGCGACCTGCCGCTGAACGTATCCCGCGAGATTCTCCAGGAGGATGTGCAGATCAAGCGGATCCAGAAGAGCCTGGTCAACAAGATCCTCGCCACCCTGGCGGAGATCAAGGAGAAGGAGCCGGAGGAATATCTGAAGTTCTACTCCGAGTTCGGCCCGGTATTGAAAGAGGGGCTGCACTTCGACTACGCCAACAAGGAGAAGCTCCAGGAGCTGGTGCTGTTCGAAAGCACCACCACGGAAGCGGGCAAGCCGGTCTCTCTGAAGGAGTATGTAGGGAGGATGCCGGAAGGGCAGAAAGAGATCTACTTCATCACCGGCACCAGCCGCGACATGGTGGCCAAATCTCCCCATCTGGAGGGATTCCGCAGCAAGGGCTATGAAGTCCTCTTCCTTACCGACCCGGTGGACGAGTGGGTGGTGCAGGCGCTGACCGAGTACGATGGCAAGAAGCTGAAAGCGGTCGACCGGGGTGATGTGGAGCTGGACAGCGAGGACGAGAAGAAGGAGAAAGAAGAGCAGAAGAAGGAGAAGCAGGAGCAGTACAAGGATCTGCTGGAGTTCATCAAAGGGAAGCTGGACGACAGTGTCAAAGAGGTCCGTTTCTCCAGCCGCCTCACCGAGAGCGCCTGCTGCCTGGTGGCTGACGAGTACGGCATGAACGCCAACATGGAGCGGATCATGAAGGCGATGAACCAGGATGTGCCCAAGTCGAAGCGGATTCTGGAGCTGAACCCGAACCATCCGATCATGCAGACCCTGGGAAGCATGTTTGCCGCTGACAAGGAGAACGCCAAACTGGCCGACTACTGCGAACTGCTCCTCGACCAGGCGCTCCTGACCGAAGGGTCACCAATCAAGGACCCGCTCCGCTTCACCAGGCTGGTGTCGGAGTTGATGGTTAAGGCAGGGTAGCAGTTACTCGGCTATGGAAAAACAAAGGGGCAACTGTCTAAAACGGTTGCCCCTTTATAATGCAAATTATTACTGATCCTGTAACGAAAGCCTCTCGGACATGACTGAAAACCTTCACTTCACATATCGCCCCATAGGCATCATCCGTTCTCCTTATTCACGGCGAATTGACGCACCCCATCAGAGCACAGTGGTGGAAGGGACTGAGAGTGGGGATTTTGCCTTGGCAACACTGGAGCTTGAGGATTGGCTGGATGAAAATGTACTACAGGATCTGGCTGGCTTTGACCGGCTATGGCTGATCTTTGCCTTTCATCTGAGCGAAGGCTGGAAAAGCTGCGTCAAACCGCCTCGTGGCGGGCCAAAGCGCGGCGTCCTGGCAACCCGCTCTCCCCATAGACCCAACTCCATCGGTCTTTCTGCGGTGGAGCTGGTGAAGATTGAGGGGAGAACACTACATTTGCGAGGTGTCGACCTTCTTGACGGCACGCCGGTTCTCGACATAAAGCCCTACGTCCCTTATGCCGATGCCTTTCCGGATGCCAATGCGGGGTGGATTGACGAACTGGATGCCAGACTGGGGCGATATTATGCGCCGGGACCGCGGAAGCCGAGGTAGTTTTATTGCTGGATAGTTTGCTATTCTGCTTAATGTTTCAGTTTGAGTGAGATCAAGTGGAGTCAAATTTGATTAGGATAGAAAATGAAAGGGGAGCCTCACGGCTCCCCTCTGTTTTCGTCAATCAAAAAAATACAACTCAGATAATCTTGTTGAGCGGGTACTCCACAATCCCCTCAGCGCCAAGTTTCAGCAGCTGGGGCACGATCTGGCGGACGTCCTTTTCCGAGAGGATGCTCTCGATGGATACCCAGTCGGATTTGTAGAGATGGGAAACGGTCGGCGCCTTCTGGCTCGGCAGTACGGCGGTGATGGCGTCGATCTTGTCGCCCGGGGCGTTCATTTTGATGCCCACCATCCCCTCGGCCGCCAGGGCCGATTTCAGCAGGGTGGCGATCTGTTCGATCTTGGCCCGCTTCCATGGGTTTTCCCACGAGGCCTTGTTGACCACCATGACCGGCACTGACTCCATCAGGTCGCAGACGATACGCAGGTTGTTGGCCCTGATGGTGGAGCCGGTCTCGGTAACCTCGACGATGGCGTCGCACAGGCCGTCCACTACTTTTGCCTCGGTGGCCCCCCAGGAGAACTCCACTGTTACCGGAATGTTCCGCTCGGCGAAATAACGCTTGGTGAACTCCACCAGCTCTGTGGAGATGGTTGCTCCGGCTAGGTCTTCCGGCTTTTGCACTTTCGAGTCCTGGGCAACGACCAGCACCCACCGGACTGGGCGGCGCGAAACCTTGGAGTAGACCATTTCGCAGACTTCGACCACGTCGGAGTCATTTTCCCGAACCCAGTCGCGGCCGGCAATGCCGACGTCGATGGTACCGCGCTCCACGTATTTGCCCATTTCCTGGGGGCGGATCAGTTTGCAGTTCATTTCCGCATCGTCCACGCCAGGGAAATAGCTGCGGGAGGAGATGCTCACCTTCCAGCCGGCTTTCTTGAACAGATCTACGGTAGCATCTTCCAGGCTCCCTTTCGGAATACCAAAATTCAATACGTTTGACATACCAAATCCTTTTGTTTTGAGGGTATAAATGAATTCGATTTTTGTGTCTGGTCAAGGCGCCCAAGGGGCTCCGCGGAGGCGTAGCAGCGCTACGCCGCACAAGAGAGTCACACAGGGCAACGCCGAGATGGCGCAAAAGGCGGATTCACTTCTTATAAACTTCGCTGGGGTCGAACAGCGGGTTGGAATGTTCCACCCATGCGCCATTCTCCCACTTGACATAGAAACAGCTTCTGTTGCCGGTGTGACAGGCGGCCGGGCCGTTCTGCTTTACCCTGATGACCACTGAGTCGGCATCACAGTCGGTATAGGCCTCCACAACCTCCTGGGTATTGCCGGCCTCCTCACCATTCATCCAGTACTTGTTGCGGGTGCGGCTGAAGAACCAGGGCTTGCCGGGCTCCAGGGTCAGGTTCAGGGTCTTTTCGTCCATGAAAGCTACCATCAGAACGTCGCCGGTGGCGTGATCCTGGATTATGGCCGGAATCAACCCCCCCATCTTGTCGAAATCTATTTTGATCATGCTCTTCTCCATGTAAAAAAGGCGGCACAGGTTTCCCCGCACCGCCATTGATAATCGCACTGCAATCAGCTGTTACTCAGCTTTGCTGACGTTTACCTTGAGGGTTGCGGTTACTTCCGGCTGAACCTTGACAGTGATGCTGTACTCACCGATATGCTTGATCGGCTCGGCCAGCACGATTTTCTTCCGGTCAATTTCGAGACCTTGTGCCTTGAGCTGCTCGGCAAGCTCCATGTTGGTGACGGAACCGAAGAGTTTACCTTCTTCGCCGGCGGCATGTACCAGGTTCAGGGTGATTGCTTCGATTTTGGCGACCAGTGCTTTGGCCTGCTCAAGCATTTTGCCTTTTTTGTACTCAAGCTGACGCTTGGCATGCTCAAGGGCCTTGGTGTTCTTCTCGCTGGCGAGAAGGGCATAACCCTTGGGGATAAGGAAGTTACGGGCATAGCCCGGAGCTACCTTGACGATGTCACCGATGTGACCAAGATTTTCCAGATTTTCCTGAAGAATTACTTTCATTTTTCCTCCCAGCCTGTTTACAGGTTTTGTTGTTTTGGGGTTCTGAAGTCACCCCAGATATCGAATATGCCGAGAACGGCAACAGCTGCTGCCAGATAGGGCTGGAACATGAGTACCAGCCAGAAGATACCGCGTGCCAGGGGAGGGGTGCCACTCCTCCTGAAAAAAGCCAGAACGATTGCCAGGCCCTGCAGAAAATAAACAAAAGCGCAGAGCAGCAGAACATTCAGGGCGACTCTCTGGGTTTCGGGTTGAGGGAGCAGCATGGCGAAACCGGCTGCTATCAATACCCAGACCAGAGGCTCCGGGTTCCTGAAACCGAGAAAACTTTCCGGTTGAGGCAACCGGGGGAGATACTTTGCTGCCAGCCGGAAGTAAACCGACATGTTAAGCGCTGCAATGCAGCCGAGGGAAATTACCAGCAGCGCAGGAAATACCCTGGCGATCAGCTCGCCGGCTTGACGCATGCCGCTCGTCAGCAGATCCAGCTCTTCCTTGTTCAGACCCTGCTTGCTGTAAATGGCAACCGCCTGATCAGTGCTGGTCCGGATGCCGGTCAACAGCGTGGCCTGCAGGTCAACTCCTGACCAGATGCCGAAAGCGGCTGCTATCGATGCTATCAGCAGGGAAACAATGCCGACCGAGTAGGCAATGCTCCTGGCTGCGCCTTTTCCCTGCAGATAGAAAAAAGGGATCAGCAGGCTGATTATTCCGGCCTGACAGATGTACAGCAGCGGGATCGACCCTTCGCCCATGACAGCCAGAACAACAACCGTCATGACAAAAATTGCCGTTCCGGTAACCATGCCCCGCTTCAGATAAAAGTAGATGGCGGGCAACGGGACGAATATCCCCGGTAGCAGGCCGATTACCGGGAAGGTTACATAAGCAAGAAAGAGTGCCAACGTCAGCACTCCCCCTTTAATAAGATCCAGCGTCATATCTCTGCCTGGCAGAGTCACTGAGCAGAACCTCTACGGCAGTACGTGAGTGCCGGCAATCGGCAGCAGGGCGATATTTCTGGCCCGCTTGATAGCCTCGGTGATTTCTCTCTGGTGCTTGGAACAGTTGCCGGAAATACGGCGCGGTACGATCTTGCCCCTTTCGGTGATGAAGTAGCGCAGGGTGCGTGGATCCTTGTAATCGATGGTTACTTGCTTGTCAGCGCAGAAACGGCAAACTTTACGGCGCTGGAATGGTCTCTTTTTTCTTGGCCCGCTGGGGCGCTGTGAACTTCTTTCGTCACTCATTTTGTCTGAACCTCCGTCAGTTTACTCGTCTGCAGATGCGGCTTCCTCTACAGGAGCCGTCTCTTCGGCCTCTACCGGCTTTGCCGGAGCGGCAACCACCGTATCCTTCTCCAGTTTGACACTCTGGTAACGGATTACCCGGTCATCAAGACGGAGACGACGCTCAAGTTCAGCGATCAGTGCTGCATCGCCGTCTGTGCGCAGGTACATATAGCGGCCACGGTTGATCTTGTTGATCGGGTAGGCAAGCTTGCGAACGCCCCAATCTTCAAGCTTTCTGACGTCACCGTTCATCTTGGCGACAACTTCGTTGATCCTGGTGGTGAGAGCTTTGTTCTCTTCGTCCGCCAGATCAGGTTTGACGATGTAAATCGTCTCGTACATCCTGCTCATCTGTGATCCTCCTCACGGTTTGTGTGTGCGGTCAAATCACCGCACAGATAGCCCCGGTCCCACCCGGAGCAAGGAGAAGCAGCCACTGCGGCTGCTTGTAGGAATCGAAATTTTTAGCACAACTCCTTGAATAACTCAAGGTTTTTATTTTAATTTATGTTTTGAAGCGTGGATTTTGTGCAAGGTCAAGGCGCCCAAGAGACGACGCGGAGACGTAGCAGCGCTACGTCGCACAAGGAGTCATGCCGGGCAACGCAGAGATTGCGCAAAAGTCGCGCTTCAGCCTAGACGTTGAACCTGAAGTGCATGACATCCCCGTCATTAACCACATACTCTTTGCCTTCCAGCCGCATCAGGCCCTTTTCCTTGGCCCCGGACTCGCCGCCTGAGGCGATGTAGTCGTTGTAGGCGATGACCTCGGCGCGGATGAAGCCTTTTTCAAAGTCTGAATGGATGACGCCGGCGGCCTGGGGGGCTTTGGTCCCCTTGACGATGGTCCAGGCGCGCACCTCTTTCACCCCGGCGGTGAAGTAGGTGATCAGGCCGAGCAGCTCATAGCCGCAGCGGATCAGCCGGTCAAGGCCCGACTCTGCCAGCCCCATGCCGGCAAGGAAGTCGGCCTTCTCCTCGCCATCAAGTTCAGAGATCTCGGCTTCAATGCTGCCGCAGATGGTGACCATCATAGCCCCTTCCGCCTTGGCTATTGCTGCCACCTGGGCGACAAAAGGGTGTTTCCCTTCAAGATCGTTTTCCGACACATTGGCCACGTACAGTACCGGCTTATCGGTCAAAAGGCACATGTCACGCAGAACGATTTTTTCGTCGTCGCTCTCCGCCATGCCACGGGCCGCTTTCCCCTGTTCAAGGTTTGCCTTGACCCTCTGGCAGAAGTCATTATCCTCTTTTGCCTTCTTGTCGCCGCTTCGGGCAAGCTTCTCGCCGCGCATAATCCGCTTCTCGACGGTATCAAGGTCGGCCAGGGCCAGCTCCAGCTGGATGATTTCAATATCGCGGGCCGGGTTGACATTGCCATCCACATGGACAACATTATCATCATCAAAGCAGCGCACCACATGGACAATGGCGTCAACAGCACGAATGTGCCCGAGGAATTTGTTCCCCAGGCCTTCGCCCTGACTGGCACCCTTTACCAGGCCGGCAATATCGACAAACTCGATGGTAGTCGGCAAAATCCTTTCCGGCAAAACTATCTCGGCGAGTTTGTGCATCCGCGGGTCCGGCACCTGCACGATGCCCACATTGGGATCGATGGTGCAGAAGGGGTAGTTGGCCGATTCAGCACCGGCCGAGGTGAGTGCATTGAAAATTGTTGATTTGCCGACGTTAGGCAGGCCGACAATGCCGCAGTTGAAGCCCATGACAGTTCCTTTTTATGGCAACAGATTTTTATTGTTATAGAGACTCATTGCTTTGGGGAGCCCTTCGGTGATGCACAGCTCCAGCCCGTCCACAATGCCGTCGATCACCTGGGGCAGGGCGGTCATTTCATCCTTGCCAAAGCCGGTCAGGACATAGTCTGCCATGTCGCCGTGGACAGGGCGCCCAATGCCGTCCCTGAGGCGCGGGTAGTTGCCACCGCCAAGCAGCTGATGCAGCG
>VEOV01000203.1 GCA_012026855.1 Geobacter sp. | reverse complement strand
GCTGGTACCGGAGACCTTGTCGACAAAAGTCACTCTGGCGCGGGTCTTCGGAACACCAAACTTGCCGTCAGTGGTGGTGGCCACCTGGTCGTGAATCATGTAGATGTTCTTGTCGCCATGGGGAGCGTGGCAGTCCCAGCAGAATTTGCCCCCCTTCCAGGTGCCAGTGACCATGCCATTGCCATCCTTGGTCCACCCTCCTGACGAGGTAAATGCCCGGTAGTGCTTGTAGCCGAAGTGGGCTGAAGTGGCCCTGGCCTTCTTCGGCTTGATGAAGCCGGTGCCGGGATCGAAGCCAAGTGAGTATTTGCGCGGGTTATTGGCCGGAGCGGTATGGCACTCGGTGCACTGACCGCCGCTGTCATCATCGTGGCACTGCAGGCAGACCCCCATCATCACGTACTGGTTCTTGACGTCAGCCTTCTGTTCCAGGGTCCAGATGCCGGCATTGACATTGTGGCCCTTGTGGGCGCCACTCTGGAAAAGGCCGCTGTCCGAGTCATGGCAGCTGCCGGCAGTCAGACAGCCGGTCATTGCCGAGTGGCTGGCATACCTTGTTTCCGTTGAACCGTCAGGCAGCTTGAAGACGATGCCGGCTCCGGTTGCCTGGGGAGCGAGTGACTCGGTCTGGTCGACATGGCAGCCGATGCACTCCGCATCTGTCCGCTCCATATGACAGTAGACGCACTCCTTCTCGAAGCGCCGCTCATACTGGTTGTGCAACCTTAACCGGAAAGGATTGGCAGCCACATTATGGAGCACACTGTTGTCATGACAGTACCAGCATGGGTTGCCGGGGAAATTGGCGGCCGGATTGCCCGACACGGGATAGCGGCCGGAAGTGGAGTATCTGCCATGGCCGGTTGTTTCCCACTCATACTGGTTTACCTTGGCCCTCTGCCCGTTAAAGGCGCCGAAATCATCCGCATCCGCTTCCGTGGAGCGATGGCAGCCGAGACAGGTGATGGCGCTGTTGACCGAGCCCCCCCAGACCGGGTCTGTGCCACCGGTATGGCAACCGCTGCCGGTTCCGGAGCAGGTCTTGGTCGTGCTGTTATAGCTGGCAGCAGGATTGAGGAACGAGACGTCCTTGCGCTTGTTGACATGATTGGCGCCATTCAGGTGTGATATCTCGCTCATGCTTCCCGGAGGAATGCCTGCTGTGTGACAGCTGGTGCAGGTGCCGTTGACAATAGTCTCTGCATGGCAGAGGTCACAGGTAAAGCTGGTCTGGGCGTGGCGTGTGTGGGAGTTTGCCCGCGCCGTACCGACCCCCTGATTGGGGAACATCGGCATGGCGCCCATCCATTCGCTGCCGGCATCCCAGCCGGTTTTAACACTCCAGACCTTGCCGGTGACCGGGTCAACATGACCGTCATGACAGCCTGAAGTGGCACAGCTGCCAATGGGGAGTCCGTGGCAGGTATTGCAGGATGTTTTCGGTTCGGTCCAGGCAAAGGGGCGCACCACGTCCGGGTCGGTGGTGCCGTCGCTATGACAGTAAACATTGTTGCAGATCTTGCCGGCCGGGTCGTAGGAAGCTGGAGGCCGGTTGGTAAGGTTCCAGTCAGGGTGCATGACTACGTTCTTCTCGCCATTGACATGCCTGGTGACATCCCTGATTTTGCCGCTTTCATCCATGGTGGCGTTGTGACAGTAGTAACAGGGGTATTTCCTGATCCACTGGGGTCCCACAAGCCGATGATGCCCGTTTGACGCCATGGTCAGGTCCGGGGTACAGTAGCCCCGTGCTGCGCTCCAGGTGCCGAAACCGGCACAGTTGCCCGCAGTGCTGTCGCTGGTTCTGCCCCGGTGGCAGGTGAAACAGTCCGTTGTCTTCGTGTCGGACCAGGTGAGCGTTTTCAGCGGCTGCCCCCCCCTGCCGTCGCTATGGCAGTAAAAGTCGCGGCAACTGCCGTTGCGGGGTAACGCCGGCATGGTCTGGAGATACTCCGGATAGCTGTTGTCGCCGCCTGTGTAGCTGCCACCTGAATTGGGGGTGGCAGTAAACTGCACCTTGATACCCCGTTTGGCAGCACTGGAAGCGTGGGAAAAGTTATTGGCCTCGGCGAGATGGTCGGCATGACATTTTGCACATGAGGCCGTGGAGTTGCCGAAATATTCCCCGTGTTTTTTCCCGTGTGAACCGTCAGAAGGCGGGCTGACGTGACAGGAAGAACAGGTGAGGTTGGTTGGTGAACTCCCCCAGACCGGGGTCTCGCTCTGAAAATGACAATTCACATTAAGACACTGGCCCGGCTGGGGCGCGGCTGTCTGCGGCCAGGGGGTGGTTCTGTTGTTATAGGTGGTAACCGCCAGGGAAGCATTGATATTGGGCGAAAGCCTGATCAGGCCGTCACGGTGCCCAGCGTTGTTGTCCTGGCTACCCGGATGACATTTGGCGCAATTCAGTGCCGCCGCCCCTTCGGCGACATGGCTGCGGTGATTGCCGCTGAAACCGCCACTGCTCGGGTTACGAAAACCGGCGTCAAGCGGCCTCATATCTCTATTGACTTTGGAACCGTGGCAGTCATAACAGTTTAGTTCAGCTGAGGCGTTGCCGGGGAAAAAGAGGATGGAGAGTACCAGGGAGAGCTGCGTCGCAATGGCCGGGAACATTTTTATAGCTTTCATATAGCCCATCCAGTATAAAACATTAAGAGTAAATTAAGGCAACAATTGCCCGGAAATTAAATCGGCTGAGTTAATTAGATGCAATAAACAGACCTTAATACTTATATTTCACAAAATGACTGTTTAAAAGACGCTTTGGCCTGCTTGTCCGAAGCACGAAAAAGAGGGGGAAATGAGAAAGTTAACCAGCATGAAACTGGGCATAGCAGCCCTTGCAGTCTACGTGTTTGGCGGGATTGGAATATTCAGCGGCATCTGGCTGATTGTCTTCAGGAGAGGGGTTGATCTTTTCGGTCTGGGGGCCGGACACACCATCGGCTATCTGCTGCTCTGCGTCGGTGTGGCCTTCTCAATTCTGGGGGTACTGCTGATGCGGGTCTTCAGGAACAGGTTCTAGAGGAGATTTATGGAGTTGCATGTGGCATAATCCCAACCTCAGCGCCCCGTCAATTCTTCCTTGACAGGTGTTTGGCCTAAAAGTATCTTTGGTATCATTTTATGCAATGGAGCCAATGATGACACTTTGGAGGGTATAATATTTGCAGCCGCAGTGCCGGTAAATGCCGGGGTTGCGGCTTTTCGTTTTTGTGGAAGAGAGGATGAATCAGGTTTAACCTGACACGAGTAACAAAAGGCGTTAAAAAACAGGTCATTCAGTTTGCTTATTGCTCCATTTTTTTTGCAGATGAATAATGGGTAAGCCCTAATTACAAGGAGGAAGAAATGGTTAGAACCGTAATTATTTTGTTAGTTTTAGGAAGTTTCCTTACTGGGTGCAGTCACGGCATGAGAATAACAAACCTTGACGAATTTAAGTCAACCCCCACGGTAGCACCCAGACAAGCCATAAAGATTGGCGTCACCTCAAGTCAAATTAACGATCTAAACAACAGCAAGTATGTGTCGTCGGTGGTTGAAGCTTTACAGAGGAATAGCGGCATAGAACGAGTAATTTTTCCCTACCATTCTGCCCAGCATAAAGACCTAGCCGATGCAGTTGTTGATCTTGCAGTCAATCCCCACTACGACGGCAAAGGCTCAAACTTCTTTGTCAACTTCCCAGGCTTCCTCATCTTTGCCCCTGCAATCTGGGGATACGGATACACTGCAGAACTGGACACTGAAGCTGTTATTACCTTCAAGAGTGGCAATTCCCAGAAGCTTTCAATCCCTGCAAGATATGAATTCAGACAAGCCGAGATTGACAGGACATGGACTGAGCTAGGCTGGTTCGAGGTCGGCATTATCCCGCTGATAGGCGGCATTGTGTTTACCAGTTATGATGAGGACATCACCAATGAATTTATCAGGAATGTCTCCCCAAGCTATGGCAGCTACATTGCAGGCAAGACGGCAAACGTGATTTTTGATGGGATTGAGTTAAAGAAAGTTTCGAAACAGGAATTCTAAAAAAAATGCCACACAGCCAAATTGGGGCACGAGAGATATCCCGTGCCCCAATTTGCATCTTAAAACAAGAAAAAGTCTAAGTCCGCAGGTTTTCAGGAACAGACATCTGGTTAAAAAAGATCATCGTCGATGTTTCACCAACCCGAAGCTGTTCTACTAAAGACATTCATTACTTGTTTCCATTTTCTACACATGCGTGCCTTTCCCAGCAGGTCACAAAACAAACATCACGGATAGATAGGTATCAGCTCCAGCCCCATGGTTTCAGGGAAATCGCAGACGATATTCATGTTCTGCACTGCCTGCCCGGAAGCCCCTTTCACCAGGTTATCAAGCGCCGAGACAATGATTATCCTGCCGGTCCGCTGGTCAACCGTCAGGCCGATATCGCAGAAATTGCTCCCCCGGACAAAGCCGGTCGACGGGAAATTACCCTGTGGTAGTACCCGGACAAAGGCCTCGCCATCGTAATGCTCTTCATAGAGAGACTGCAGCTGGGCAGCGGTCACCCCTTTCTTCGGAGTGGCATAAACAGTTGAGAGAATCCCTCTATCCATCGGCACCAGATGGGGAGTAAACGAAATGACCACTCCCTTGCCGGCCAGAAGCGACAGTTCCTGTTCGATCTCAGGGATATGCCGGTGGACACCACCAACACCGTAGGCCTTGAAGCCTTCATTCACCTCACAGTAGAGATTATCGACCTTGGCGCCCCGCCCTGCGCCCGATACACCTGACTTGGAATCGGCAATGATCGAACCGGTGTCGATCAGCCCCTCTTTCAGGAGCGGCATGAGCCCGAGGATAACACTGGTCGGATAACAGCCGGGATTGGCCACCAGGTCTGCTCCGGCAATCTCTTCCCTTCTCACCTCTGGCAGCCCGTAGACGGCATGGATAAGGAGCTCGGGGTTCAGATGCTCCTCGTACCAGGAAGCGTACTCCGCAGCATCGTGCAGCCGGTAATCGGCGGAAAGATCGATGACCTTGCATCCCTTGTCCAGGAAGGTCGGCACTACCGCCATGGCAGCCTTGTGGGGGAGCGCGGTGAAGACGATATCCGCCTTAGCCGCAATCTTTTCCGGCTCCAGCGCTTCCAGCTGGATGTCATAACGGTCACGCAAAGACGGGAACACTGCGGAGATTTTCTTGCCCGCGCTCTGTTCCGACGTGACCGTGGTAACGGCAACCTCAGGATGATTATGGAGAATCCTGATCAGCTCCACCCCGGTATAACCGCTTGCGCCCACTACTGCAACCTTGAGCATGACTGCCTCCTTTTTTCAGGCTATTGAAAAACTCAGGTTGTTCAAAAATAGTCAGATCGTCGCCCCCACAGGAATCCCCGCGGAGGCGCATCAGCGCTACGCCGCACAAGGTGGATTTCGAGGACGGCGGCGAGATGGCTGTTTTTCAGCAACCTGTTATAAAAAAAGGGGAATCCGCACGGATCCCCCTTTTGATTGCCAAACCGTTGCGGTCTGATTAACGTTTCGAGAACTGGAAGCTCTTTCTTGCAGCTGCCTTGCCGTACTTCTTACGCTCTTTGACGCGGGAATCACGGGTAATGAAACCTGCCTGCTTGAGCGGTGCGCGGTAAGCAGCATCAACTTCAAGGAGAGCCTTGGTGATACCATGCTTGATGGCGCCGGCCTGGCCGGAGTCACCGCCGCCACGTACTGTAACGTAGATATCGAACTTGCCTACATTCTCAGTCAGTTCGAGCGGCTGACGGATAACCATCTTGGAGGTTTCACGACCGAAGTAGTCATCGATACCCTTGCTGTTGACAGTAATTACACCTGTGCCCGGTGTAAGCCATACGCGAGCTATAGATGATTTTCTCTTGCCGGTGCCGTAATACTTGGTTGCTGCCATTTCATTCTCTCCTGACTTATACGTAAATTGTTAGAGTTCGAATACTTTCGGCATCTGTGCCTTATGCGGATGGGCAGAGCCGGAATAAATTTTCAGTTTGCTCAGCATGTGACGGGCAAGCTTGTTCTTAGGCAGCATCCCCTTCACAGCAGTGCGGAGCAGATCTTCAGGCTTTTTCTCAAGCAGTTTGCCGGCAGTAATCGACTTGATGCCGCCGGGGAAGCTTGAGTGGCTGTAGTAAGTCTTGTCAGCAAGCTTGTTGCCGGTAAGGGCAATCTTCTCGGCATTGATGACAATAACGAAATCGCCCGTATCAACGCTCGGAGTAAAAATCGGCTTTTTCTTGCCACGCAGAATGTTTGCTATTTCTGTAGCAACGCGACCAAGAACCTTGTTCTCAACATCAACGAGATACCACTCTCTCGTGAATTCACCCTCTTTTGCAACCTGTGTCGTCTTCATCAAAACCTCACAACGTCTGGATAATAACCCTGATTTACGGAAAGTTTGTAAATTAGTTGATTTATCCCCATGTGTCAAGGAAAAATCTGTAGTGCCTCAATAAAAAACCTCGATGAGACAGAGCCCTTCGGGCGGTGCTGTCATCCCTGCCTTGAGTGCGGGGTTTAGCAGTGAATCCCTGACCCTCTCCGGCGGCAGCTTGCCCCGGCCGATCTCCACCAGTGTCCCGGCCATGATGCGCACCATGT
>VEOV01000351.1 GCA_012026855.1 Geobacter sp. | reverse complement strand
GCCGGCCGCGCCCCGCTGCCGCAGATCATCGGGGTCCAACAAGAGGAACGGGTATTCCTGCGCCAGATGGGGAATCGGCGTAAAGAGGAGCTTGCCCTCTTGCAGTGCCTTTTTGAGCCGCAGCATTTCCGAGCTGGACTGGGTCACGTCTACATTTACCGGGCTGAGCTGCTGAATGGTGGACAGTGGCGTCGCCTGGTTTGCCGTCACCAGGGCGCCGTTGGTAACTGACGATCGGCCAATGCGCCCGGAAATCGGTGCAGTTACCCTGGTGTAGGCCAGGTTGATACGAGCTGTCTCCAGAGCTGCCTTGGCAGACTCGATTTCGGCTTCGGCAAGTTTCTGGGAAGCGGAAATGTCATCATATTCCTGTTTGCTGACAGCATTAATCTTGACAAGGTCCCGGTAGCGCTCAGCCTTTAGCCGAATTGGCGTCAGATTGGCCTCTGCCCTTGCAAGGGCAGCCTTGGCGCCATTAAAGGCGGCCTGGTAACTGGCTGGATCGATCTGGTAGAGCACCGCACCCGCCTTTACATCGGTACCTTCGGTGTAGAGCTGTTTCTGGATGATGCCAGACACCTGGGGGCGCACCTCTGCAGTCTGGGAAGCAGCTACCCGGCCTGACAGTTCAGTGGTCAAGGCTACCCGTTGCTGCTGGACGGTGATCACAGATACTTCAGGCGGCCCGGACGGTGGCGGGGCCTGTGCCCCTTTTTTCCCACATCCGGAAGTCGTGAGGCCAATCATCAGAATGCCGACCATGGCGGTTAGATGGACTTTGTACGTGCTGTGCATAAATACCTCTGTAAATTTCAATTTAGTGGCCTTATTACCGGCCGGAACAAGACTATTGACAATGCGAGCGGTTAGCTATCCGCTCCTGCGAAACAGGGCAATCCCTGCGACAAGCGCCCAGACAGCCATCATGGTTACCACGAAAAATGTCATTGTTAAACTCTCTTTTAACGGTTTTGAATGAATAGTCCAATTCAGAATGAACATTCATTCGTGACTGTCGGCACCGATGGCTACTAACGCCTGACCCCGTCCCAGCAGGCCTCTATGACTCGCTCGATCAAGGCAGGATCCAGGGAGACGAAGCCGAGAATGTGATCTCTGGCAATGGTAACCAGCGGGCCAAAGGCCAGGTCAAACAGGATAACCAGTGGAAAATCCTTCAGTACCTGCTGGGCCGCGCCCTGCTCGAAGAGCTCTTTGAAAGCGTTGCAGCCTCCCTCCCGGTTGTTCAGATGTTAGTCCCGTCGGAATGCCACCCCGTAGGGTGAGTTATGGAACTGCTCGATATAGCGGAAATCCAGGGGATGCTCGATGAAAAACCGTAACAGCGAAGAACCGAGGTGGAGAAACCGGGCCCGGAAAGGGGCATCCTGTGCGTAACCGTCCAGAATGAACCGTTGCATCCTCTCTTCAATCTCGCCGTACAGTTCGCCGATGAGCACATCCTTGTTTTCGAAATAGCGGTAAATAGTCCCGGCGCCCACGCCGGCCCGCTCGGCGATCAGTGCCATGGGGGCGCCATGATAACCGTGCTCGGCAATCAGTTCCAGGGCGGCATTTACTATTTCGTCCCGCTTGTCAGACTTTGACATGGTGACCTCATTAGCGATGGAATGAACGTTCATTCCGGTTTACAACATTAATCCTTTTGGGGTCAAGTAAAAATGTGCGCGTCTGTTTGTGGATGGGATAAATACGGGAGGCGGAAATGAAAAGGTGACAGGCTGTAAACTCAGAGAATCAGCCTGCCACCCGTTTGTGATTGCCTACATGTTCAAGTGGTCAGCCTTCGATGCCCCCCATGCAGAGGTACTTGATCTCTAAAAAATCATCCACCCCGTACTTGGATCCCTCACGGCCGAAACCGGACTCCTTGACGCCGCCGAAAGGGGCAACGGTGGTGGAGATCAGGCCGGTGTTGATGCCGACAATGCCATATTCGACCGCTTCCGATACCCGCCAGATCCGGCCGATGTCACGGCTGTAGAAGTAGGCCGCCAGTCCGAATTCGGTGTCATTGGCCATCTGGATTGCTTCGGCCTCGGTCTTGAAGCGGAACAGCGGCGCCAGTGGCCCGAAGGTCTCTTCTTTGGCCACGGCCATGTCAGGGGTGACGTCGGCCAGGACGGTGGGCTGGAAGAAGGAGCCACCCAGTTCATGGCGCTTGCCGCCGCTAATGACTCTGGCCCCTTTGGCTGTGGCATCGTTGATATGCTCTTCGACCTTCGCCACGGCTTTCATGTCGATGAGCGGCCCCTGCTGGGTGTCACCCTTGAGGCCGTCACCGACCTTCATCTTCTCTACGGCTGCGACGAGTTTGGCGGCAAAGGCATCGTAGACGCCATCCTGGACCAGGAAGCGGTTGGTGCAGACGCAGGTCTGGCCGGTGTTGCGGTATTTGGAGACGATGGCCCCCTCGACGGCCGCATCCAGGTCGGCGTCGTCAAAGACGATGAACGGGGCATTGCCACCCAGTTCCAGGGCCAGTTTCTTGACGGTGCCGGCGCACTGCTCCATGAGAAGCTTGCCGATTTCAGTGGAGCCGGTGAAGGTGAGCTTGCGAACAATGGGGTTGCTGGTCATTTCGCCGCCAATGGCGCCGGAGGCACCGGTGACGACGCTGAATACCCCGGCCGGGACTCCGGCCCGGCTTGCCAATTCGGCCAGGGCCAGGGCCGAGTAAGGTGGCTGGGTAGCTGGTTTGACTACCATGGGACAGCCTACGGCCAGGGCCGGGCCGGCCTTTCTGGTGATCATGGCGGCCGGGAAGTTCCAGGGGGTGACGGCGGCGCAGACACCGATCGGCTCTTTGAGCACTACGATCCGTTTGTCACGCTGGTGG
>VEOV01000181.1 GCA_012026855.1 Geobacter sp. | reverse complement strand
CTCGCCGATTTCATCCAGAAAAAGAGTGCCGCCGTTTGCCTGCTCAAAAAGTCCGGGACGCTCGGCAACTGCACCGGTAAACGCTCCCTTTACATGGCCGAACAGCTCGCTCTCAATCAGGTTTTCAGGTATTGCGCCGCAGTTCACCGCAATGAAGGCCTTATCTTTTCTGTCACTGTTCTGATGGATCGCCTTGGCTGCCAGCTCCTTACCGGTGCCGCTCTCTCCTAAAATCAGTACCGTTGCGTTACTGGTCGCCACCTGCTTGATCATGTCGAACAGGCTCTGCATCCGCCGGCTCTTGCCAATCAAGCCACTGAAGCTTAAGCTGGCCTCTGCCCTGCTCCTGAGCAGGGCGTTCTCCCGAATAAGAGACTGTTTCTCCAGGGCGTTTTTTACCTGCACCTTGATCTCATCCACCTTGAAAGGCTTGGAGATATAGTTCGAGGCCCCGTGCTTCATCGCCTCTACCGCCTGCTCGGTAGTAGAAAACGCAGTGATCATAATGACTGCAGTTTCCGGACTGCTCTGCTTTATCCGCTCCAGAAGACCGATACCATCCAGTCCGGGCATATTCACATCTGATATGACCACATCAAAAAAAGAGTCCTGCATCAACCGTAAGGCAGTTTCTGCATTCTCGGCAACAACAGGCAGATGCCCCTCCCGTTCAAGGAGGATTGAGAGAAACTCCCTCATGCTTGTTTCATCATCAACTATCAGAATCTTTGCTTTCACTCAGTCGGCTCCACTAACAACCTGATGATATTACTTATGACTCACTTGACAGAGGCAGGGAAATGGTAAACCTGGTACCTGAGCCTAGCTGGCTCTCAACAGCTATGCTACCTTTGTGCGCCTCGAGTATCCGGTAGACGTTTGCCAGGCCAAGCCCTGTACCACCCTGCTTGGTGGTAAAAAATGGTTCAAAGACAGTGACCATGCTGGCCGGATCGATCCCGCAGCCGGTGTCTGTAAATGAAAGGAAAAGAAAGTCCTTCTCCGCAGCTGATGCAGCTTTGCCCAGATGGCTCTCGATACGTATTTCACCACCATCGGGCATCGATTCGGCAGCATTGAGCAGCAGGTTCCAGACCGTCTGTCTGATCTGATCATGATCCGCATGCACTTCCAGCGGTTCCTGGGTAAGATCGGTTATCTTGACCGCCGAGAAACGGCTGTCCCCTTGCAGCAGGGTAGAAAGTTCAGTGATCAGATTCTTGAGCGAAAACCGGCGAATGACCGGCGGAAAAGGTCTTGCATACTGAAGAAATTCACTGAGCATTGAGTCAAGCCTTGCAGTCTCACGCTGGATTATTGCCAGAAGTCTTTTATCTGCGTCCGGCACGGCACCCGATTCGGCAATAAGTTGCACTGAACCGCTGATAGAGGCCAGCGGGTTCCTCACCTCATGGGCAATCCGTGCCGAGAGTTCGCCAATGGCCGCCAAACGGTCGGCCCGTTTCAAGCGCGATTCCATGGCCCGCAAATCAGTGACATCAAGCATGTCAACTACGGCACCAATGCTGTGCCCCTCTTTATCCAGAAGAGGCGCAGACTTGACACCCAATATCCTTTTTTCCCCGCTTTTCGATTTATATATGGACTCATGCCTTGAATCCTGCAGATTGCCGGTTTTTGCCAGGTCGACTTCAGGGAATATTTCGCTGAAAGGGAGGTCATAGGCAGCTTGTTGCTCTATGCCGGTCAACTCTGCAGCATAACGGTTAAACACTCTTACCCTGCCCTGGCTGTTGACTGTCACCAGTCCGGAATCCAGGGTTGACACTATGATACTGTTGACACTCTCAAGTTCCTCGTAATCAATCTCTTTCTTCTTGAGAGCTTTTTCACTTGCCCTTGCCCTTTCAGCCAGGAAGCCGGTAAGAATGGCGGTCAGAAAAAAGGCCAGCAGATTGGTAAAAATCAGCGCCAGAACGTGATTGGCACCATAAAGGTCACTGATATCATGAAACAGTGCAAATT
>VEOV01000149.1 GCA_012026855.1 Geobacter sp. | reverse complement strand
CAGAGTGCCATAGCCATGGTGTCGCCGCTGGGTGAGCTGGCGTATTCGTAAATTGCCAGGGGGATGGTCTGGGTCTGACCGGGGATGTTGCCGGCAACAATGATGGTGGCACCGAACTCCCCCAGCCCCCGGGCGAACATCAGGGCCGAGCCGGCAATGATGCCCCGCAGGGAGAGGGGGAGGATGACGGTCAGCATGCTGTCAAACCAGCCGGCCCCCAGGGTCCGTGACGCCTGGACCAGCCCGCGGTCAACGGTTTCCATGGCGATACGGATGGATCTCACCAGCAGGGGAAAGCCGACCACGGCCGTGGCGATCACCGCTGCCTTCCAGGTGAAGATCAGCCTGATCCCCAGCGGCTCCAGCAGATGGCGGCCGATGAACCCCTTCTGCCCCAGGAGGAGCAGCAGCAGGTAGCCGATGACCACCGGCGGCAGAGTGAGGGGGAGGTTGACCAGCACATCAAGCGCCACCTTGCCGCGGAACTGCCGGAAGGTCATGACATAGGCCAGTGCAAAGCCGGGGGGCAGCGCCAGCAGGGTTGCCACCACTGAGCCTTTGAGCGACAGCAGGATGGCGCTATATTCGGCAACGGTAAATTCTGGCACAAGTAATCCTATTTGACGACGAAACCGTGCTTCTTCAGCACTGCCTGGGCTTCAGCCGATTTCAGTACGGCGTAAAAGGCGGTGGCATCCCTGTTTTTCGCTCCGGCAACGGTCAGGGCCATGGGGTATGTTACCCGCGGGTAGTACCCCTGGGGCACGGTAAAGAGAATTTTTGCCGCTTTCGCCACCTGCTGGGCATCGGTTTTATAGACAAAAGCTCCGTCAACCTCGCCCCGTTCGGCATAGAGCAGGCACTCGCGCACATCTTTGGCCATGACCAGCTTCTTTTCCAGCTGCCTGTCGATGCCCGCTTTCTTCAATGCCGCCATGGCGTACTCGCCGGCCGGGACGCTCTTTGGACTGCCGATGGCGATCTTGTCCAGCTTGACCACTTCCTGAATAGCGGTGATTTTCAAATCCGGTCTGCCGGCAAATACCAGCACGTTATAGGCCAGGACAGCGCTGCTCGCCCCGTCGGTCAGTTTCCTGCTGTTCAGGTAGTCCAGCCACTCGCTGTTGGCGGAGACGAAAATGTCGGCCGGGCCGCCGTTCTCTATCTGCTTGGCCAATGCTCCGGAGGCTCCGTAATTCTTTCTGAAGCTTACACCGGGGTGCGTTTTGGCATATGAGTCGGCAAGCTCGTTGAAAACCTCTTTCAGGCTGGCGGCAACGGAGAGGTTGATTTCTCCGGCGAACAGCGGCGAGGCAAGGCAGAGCAGCACCGCTGCTGCGATGAATATGTTGACCGGTTTCTTCACGTGAACCTCCTGTAGTATCTGACAGGGTGGAATGCAATATACAGTCCTTGTCAGATAAAACTCAATCGTTATGGTGCTGGGAATATAACGCTACAGCAAAAAAATGGAGCAGCGCCGTTGCTACTCCTTGACAGCACCATTGCTGTCGCTACTGGTTATTCACTGCTGGTCAGCTGACCCCCAGAATGACGCTGGACGCCTTGAAAATGGCGCAGGCATGGCCGCCGGGTTTCAGTTCCAGGCGACTGGCGCTGTCATGGGTGATGACTGCGCTGATGGTGTTGCCGCCGCCGATTTCAACATCCACTTCGGTGTTTACCGGCCCCTCGATGATTTTGGTGATGGTGCCGCAGTAGATATTGCGAGCGCTGATTTTGGCGTCGTGCAGGTCGGTGCCGATGATGATTGAGCTGGCTTTGATGATTGCGTAGGCTTCTGTGCCTGTTTTCAGGTCAAGGTTGTCTATGGCGCCGTTGGTTACAGTGGCGGTCAACGGCGCTCCCCCTGTGAGAGTAAGGGTCACTTCGGCATTGACAGCCCCTTTGGTGATTTTGCTGACGGTGCCGGCAAAAACGTTGCGTGCACTGACTTTCATGGATAGCCTCCTTAGGAATCTCTGGATGCTGGCTGTGTCTCCCAGCCGCTGCTCCAGGTTCGTGAGATATTTGCGGTGCTCTTCCTGAATGATACGGAATTGGCTGACAATCTCCTTGCCGGCTGATGTCAGCTTTGTGCCGCCACCCCCCTTGCCGCCGGTCAGGCGCTCTACCAGTGGCTTTTCCGCCATATTGTTGATCAGGTTGACGGTGTCCCAGGCGGTTTTATAGCTGATGCCGACCGCCTTGGCAGCTCTGGTTATGGAGCCGAGTTCATCGATCTTTTCCAGCAGGGCGATCCGGTCAATGCCAAGGAACTTCTGTTCGGCCCGGTTCAGCCATAATGCGCCTGCCAGTTGCTGACGCTCAGTCATAACAGCCCTCCTTTTCCTTATTATAGCAATTTTCAGAGATCATCGGGGCAACCTGTCAGAAAATCATCTGCGCCTGGAACCTTACCTGTTGATCATCGGTCGCGTGCGGTCCCTTGTTGAAGGCAGTAGCGCTCTGCTTGTGAATGTTGGCGTAATCGGCCTGCAGCTTCAGATTGTTGCCGTTGATATACCAGGAAAGCGCTCCGGCGGTTTCAACGGTATGGTCATTGGTCACGTCACGATTTGGGTCAAGGTAGGCATAGCGCAGGGCAAGCTCGACCTTCTTGGGAATGACGAAGTAGCCTGCCTGGGCCTGAAATCCTTGTGCCCGCAGGGTGTTATTGGTCGTCTG
>VEOV01000082.1 GCA_012026855.1 Geobacter sp. | reverse complement strand
GCGGTCAAGTCAACCCTGCCGCGTGCCATCACCCCCCTGGAGGAGAGTGACGCCGGGCGGAGCTTCTTCGAGGGGCGGGAGGGCGGCTACATCACCAGCAACGGCCGCCGCCAGCTGGACAGTCCGCAGGCGATCTGCGAGCTGCGGACCCACATCGGCATGGTGTTCCAGCACTTTCACCTTTTCCCCCATATGACGGTGCTAGGAAATGTCATGGAGGGGCCGTTCACGGTGCTGAAGAAGAGCAAAGAAGAGTCGCGGGAGATTGCTGCGGCAATGCTGGCCAAGGTGGGGCTGTCCGACAAGAGCGCCGTCTTCCCGGCAACTCTCTCCGGCGGACAGAAGCAGCGGGTAGCCATCGCCAGGGCCCTGGCCATGAAGCCGCGCCTGATGCTGTTCGATGAGCCCACCTCGGCCCTTGATCCTGAGCTGGTGGGGGAGGTCTTTGATACCATCCACACCCTGGCCGATGAGGGGATGACCATGATCATCGTTACCCACCAGATGGGCTTTGCCAGGGAGCTGGCTGACCGGGTGATCTTCATGGAGGCAGGCAGGTTTGCCGTCGAGACCACACCGGCCCAATTCTTCGGCGCGGATCAGACCAACGAGCGGGTCAGGAGTTTTCTCAACCGGCTGCTGTGAAATGAAAAAGCGACTGTTGCCAGTCGCTTTTTTTTATTACTTTGCCAGTAATGCCCGGTCATTGCCAAAGGATGAATGGCGGATCTCATGGAATTTGTCGATCAGTTTCTCAACGGTAAGACTCTTTTTAGCCTCTCCTTCAGCCTCAAAGATTATCTCCCCCTTGTCCATCATCAATAGCCGGTTGCCGTACTCGATGGCGTGAGCCATATTGTGGGTGATCATGACTGCAGTCAGCTTGTATTCGCTGATGAACTTGTGGGTCAGATCCTGTAGTTTTAGTCAGCTTTTTCTTCAATGCGCGGAAAGAGCGCTTCTGCTTTGATGATGGTGGTGCCGGCGGCCAGTCTGCCCCACACCAGTGCAGCTTCATCAGGTGCGGTGGCGATGCCGAGATAGCCGAGACCCTTAGCCGAGGTTGCCGGCATGAATGCCGCCAGTACGGAGTAGACCAGACGCTGTGATTCAGCCAGGCAGTACATGACCGTGCCGAGTCGTTCGGCTTGAGCCGGGTCCTTGGCCAGGGTCCAGGGGGCGGTTTCGTCAATATACTTGTTGCCGGCGGAAATTACCTCCCAGATGCTCTGCAGAGCCTTGCTGAAAGCCAGTTCAGACATCAGGGTGTCGACCGATTTGAGCATTTCGACGCTTTTGTCCCGGTAGGCGCCGTCTAGGGGGGTAAGCTCCCCGCAATTCGGCAGGGTACCGCCGAAATACTTGTTGATCATGGCTGTTGAGCGGCTGAGCAGGTTGCCCAGGTCATTGGCCAGATCGGAATTGATCCGGTTGACCAGGGCCGAATGGGAGAAGTCGCCATCAAGGCCGAAGGGTACTTCGCGTAGCAGGAAGTAGCGTACCGCGTCGACGCCGTACCTGTCGATCAGCATGTTTGGCTCAACCACGTTCTGCAGGCTCTTGCTCATCTTCTGCCCTTCCACGGTCCACCAGCCGTGGGCAAAGACCTTCTTGGGTAGCGGCAGGCCGGCAGCCATGAGAAAGGTCGGCCAGTAGACGGCGTGGAAACGGAGGATGTCCTTGCCGATGAGGTGCACATCAACCGGCCAGAAGTCTTTGAAATTGCCCTCTTTGTCAGGGTAGCCAAGGGCGGTGATATAGTTGGACAGGGCATCGAACCAGACGTAGATGATATGCTTTTCATTGTCCGGAACGGGAATGCCCCAGTTGAAGGTGGTGCGGGAGACGGACAGGTCGCGCAGTCCTTCCTTGACAAAGGCGACGATTTCATTGCGCTTGCTGCGGGGCTGGATAAAGTCCGGGTTGGCGTCAATATGATCCAGCAGCCGCTGCTGGAAGGCGCTCATCCTGAAGAAGTATGACTCCTCCTTCAGTTTGTCCACCGGACGGTTGCAGTCCGGGCATTTGCCGTCGATCAGCTGGGTCTCGGTCCAGAAGGTTTCGCACGGGGTGCAGTACCAGTCTTCGTATTCACCCAGATAGATGTCACCCTGGGCCATGAGCTGGCTGAAGATATGGCTCACGCCGACCTTGTGCCGCTCCTGGGTGGTGCGGATGAAGTCGGTGTATTCGATGCCCAGTTTGCTCCATAGGAGCTGAAAACGCTTCATTACCCGGTCGGCCAGCTCCAGGGGGGTCTCGCCGGCAGCATTGGCCGCTTTTTCCACCTTCTGGCCATGTTCGTCGGTGCCGGTGAGGAAAAACACCCGGTCACCCATGATGCGCCGGTATCTTGCCAGGACATCTGCCGCCAGAGTAGTGTAGGCATGGCCGATGTGCGGCACGTCATTGACGTAGTAGATCGGTGTGGTGAGGTAGAAGTTGCGGCTCATGGCGTCTCCTTTGGCTTGTCGATTTTATCTTTGTTGCCGCCATGTCGGTTGCGATTGCGGTTGCGGCGGCGGCCGGCGCTCTTCTCGCTTTTCTGTCCCTTCTGCTGCTCGGCCTGCTTCCCTTCAGCCGGCTGCTCCTTGGCCTTTGGCTCCCTCGGCTCTCTGGGCTCCCTGGGCTCCCTTGGTTCCCTGGGCTCCCTTGGCTCGCCGCGGCCGGCCTGAACTTCCGCCGGACCCTTCTGGACAGGCTTGTTGTCAGTGGCAGTGCCATCCTTCAGGTCATCGGCTGTCAGCTGCAGTTCCCGGGAATCGGCTGTTTTTACAGTGACATACTGGCCGAGGGTGTTCACCTTGATAACGTCCCCTTCACCGGCGCCGCATTTGACATGCTTGCCACACTTGGGGAGGCCTTTGCGCAGTTCGCAGTAGGTGTCGTATTCGTAGCCAAGACAGCAGAGGAGTCGGCCGCACTGGCCGGAGATCTTGGTCGGGTTGAGGGCCAGATTCTGCTCCTTGGCCATTTTGACCGAGACCGGGGCAAAGTCCCGCAGAAAGGCTGAGCAGCACAGCTCCCTGCCGCAGATGCCGATGCCGCCGACCATTTTGGCTTCGTCGCGCACGCCGATCTGGCGCATTTCGATTCTTGTGTGGAACTGCGGGGCCAGGTCCTTGACAAGATCACGGAAGTCGATCCGGCCGTCAGCGGTGAAGTAGAAGACTGCCTTGCTGCCGTCAAAGGCGTATTCTACCTTGACCAGCTTCATGTCCAGGTTCCGTTCGGCAATCTTTGCCTGGCAGAAGTGGTGGGTCTCCCGCTCCCTGGCGCTGTTACGCTCGGAGGCCTCCAGATCTGCCGGGGTTGCCTTCCGCTGGATGGACTTGAGGGCAACCGGCAGCAGGTCGTCAGGGACCTCGGATGGCCGGGTGGCCACAGTTGCCATGCTTCTGCCGCGATCCGTCTCGACTATAACTTTGTCTCCCGGCTTGAGATCAAAGCCGGCAGCACTGAAATCATAGAGT
>VEOV01000132.1 GCA_012026855.1 Geobacter sp. | reverse complement strand
GCAGTGACGGCTCCAGTTTCAGATCATGAATATAGCGGATGGCGGCAGCCGGCAGCGCCAGGTAGATGATGTAGCCGTTCAGCGGCACCGGGCTGTTCTTCGGCAGCCTGTCCAGGTGACGGATCACTATCCCCATAATCAGGCAGACGGCGAGCAGGGCTATGTTGGCCATGGAGTATTCTCCAGATTTATTTCAGGCAGTCAGTAATACTCCTCACCATAATCCGGCACTGCATCCAGGAAACCGGGGATGCGGGCCGCCTGAGTCAGGGCCCGGTCAACATCGTCGATCAGCCGCTGCCGGTCCTTGGGGTAACTGCCGCTCAGGTTGAGGAAGTTGGAGACATGGTTGGAGCGGAGGATGGTCTTCGTTGGCTGCATGTTGATCAGCAGCTCCCGCGCTTCAGCCAGCAGCTCTCGGTGGGTGCACTGCTGCAAAGATCTGACGAAGTCGTCATTGTGGCGGTGAAACAGGGTCAGCAGGGAGAAGTACTCCGGATTGACCCGGTTGACCCACTCTGCCGTTCTGCGGGCATGCTCCAGGCTGCGCCCCTTACCCCCAAGGCCGAGAATGGCGGTCACCGACAGCTTCATTCCGGCCTCTCGTCCCTTCAGCGCCAGCTCCGCCATTCGCTCTGCCGTAAAGCCCTTGTTGACCGCTTGCAGCGTTTCATCATCCCCCGACTCCAGCCCGAAATAGAGGATGCGCAGTTTCTTCTCCTTCAGCATGGCCAGCTCTGCCGGACTCTTAGTGGTCAGGCTGTTGGGGGAGGCATAGGAGCCGACCCGGGTCAGCGCCGGGAAGGCTGCAGCCAGAGCGTCGAGAATGGCGACCAGCCCGTCAAACGGGTAGACAAGGGCATCGCCGTCCGCCAGGAAGACCCGCTCGATGCGGCTGCGGTAGTGGGCAGGAATTTCGGCAATCTCCCGCAGGATCTCCTCCACCGGGCGGATGCGGAACTTTTTCATCTTGTACATGCCGCAAAAAGCGCAGTGGTTCTGGGAGCAGCCGACCGTGATCTGGAAGATCAGGCTGTTGGCCTCTGAAGGGGGGCGAAAGAGCGGTTCGATGTAGTGGGGCATGGGTAATTCCGGTCTGACCTGCCGGTTCAGAGAGTAGGGCAGTTGAACTGGGACCGGGCAAGCGCCTTGCAGCCTATGGATAACAAGCCGCCGGCCTGCTCGCAGGCCTTGAGCGCGACGCCCAGCTTCAGGCATTCTGATACGGTGTTGGATTCAGCAACCTGCTGCGGCTGTTCAGGCTGCTGGGCGGACTCCGGGGCTGCCTGAACGGGTTGCGGGCTCGACTTTTTGCGCTTAACCACTTTTCTGGCCGGGGCAGGCTTAGCCGGCTCCTGGCTTGCCTCCTGGCGCTTCTGGGCTTTATTCCATTCGGTTGTGGAAGTGATCATGGCCGCTACGACATCGTCCGAGATCGCCATTTTTTGCAGTTCGGCCATCTCATCATTGGTGAAGTCTTTATAGGGGCCAGCGGTGCTGTTGATTTTCGCGATGATGATGGCGTCTTTCTTCTTGTTCTTGACCAGTTGCACAATGTCTACGATGCGCAGTTTTGCCGGGCCGGTATAGAGCAACCGCAACCGCACATCTTCGATGTCGGATAATGACTCGGGATGTTGGTCGAGATAGGCCGCCAGACCTGTCATGTCATTTTTTGCGATCAGTGCCTTGAGCGCATCCTTGTGTTGCACAGGTTCGGTCTTTTGCTGCGGCATGGCCATGGCGGGCTGTGGCGATGCACCATTACTGTTGGCAGCTTCCATGAGGATGTTGCTGATTTCAGTATGATTCTGTGCTGTTGCCAAATCAAGGGCCGATTTCCCTAGGGAGTTGCGCATGGAGCTGTCGGCCCCGTTGTCAAGGAGCAGCTTGACCATATCTTTTTTTCCAAATTTCGCTGCCCACATCAAAGGGGTGCTGGCATCGATCGCCACGCAGTTTACATCGGCGCCCTTGTCGATGAGCAGTTTGGCCATATGCGTATAACCTGTAATGGCCGCACCGATCAACGGGGTGAAATTGGAAATCGTCTTGCCGTTGACATCGGTACCGGCAGCCAGCAGCGTCCGTACCTGGGGTTCATTGTTAGTGATGACTGCCGTATAGAGCGGCGAGAAGCCCGCAGACTGCAATCTGGTTGAAGGTGTTGTTGTGGCGCAACCCGACAACATGAAGATGCTCAAAGCTGCCAGCATAACCGATGCAATTCTTGTCATGGCAAATCTCCCCGTTTGATTGACGCCGGCCAGCCTATGTAACGTCAGTTACTGTTGCGCTGTTCGCCACCATTGGCCCAATTACATAAAATTGCGCTCACGATAGCTGCGGCGTTATAGCCTGTCAAGGGGGATTTTACGGAGCATGGCCTTGTGCCGGCAGCAATTTAGCTGCCGAGGCACCTCGCCAGATCCTCGATCAGGTCATCCGGGTCTTCCAGACCGACGGAGAGCCGCACCAGGGTGTCGGTGATCCCCTTGCGCAGCCGCTCTGCCGTGGGGACCGAGGCGTGGGACATTTTGGCCGGGTAGGAGAGGATGCTCTCCACCCCGCCGAGGCTGACCGCAAAGACCGCCAGTTTGGAGTTTTCCAGCAGTTTCTTCGTCCGCTCGATGGTGTCCAGCTCAAAGGAGAAGACCGCGCCGAAGCCGTCTGCCTGGGCGGCATGGATGCTGTGGCCGGGATGGCTGGCCAGGCCTGGGTAGTGGATGGCGGTGACGCAGGGTTGTTGCTTTAGCCAGTCGATGATCCGGGCGGTGTTTTTCTGGCTCTCCTCCATCCTTACCTTGAGGGTCTTGATGCCGCGTAGGGTGAGGAAGGAGTCCTGGGGGCCGAGGCCGGTGCCGAAGGCGTTCTGGATGTAGCGGATCCGCTGGCCCAGCTCCTTGTCATTGACCACGGCAAAACCGCAGATGACGTCGCTGTGGCCGTTCAAAAACTTGGTGCCGCTGTGCAGGACGATGTCGCAGCCTAGCTCCAGAGGGCGCTGCAGGTACGGGGTCATGAAGGTGTTGTCTATCATGGAGATGATGCCATGTTTTTTGGCGATGGCGGCCGCGCCTCGCAGATCGGTGACCTTTAGCAGGGGGTTGGACGGGGTCTCCAGGTAGAGCCCCTTGGTTTCCGGCTTGATGGCCGCCTCAATGGCGGCGAGGGCGGTGGCATCCACAAAGGTGGATTCGATCCCCATCCGGCTGAAGATGGTGGTCAGCGCCCGGTAGGCGCCGCCGTAGACGTCGTCGCAGACGACGAGGTGGTCGCCGGGGGAGAAGATCATCAGAGTGGTGGTGATGGCTGCCATGCCGGAGGCAAAGGCGAGGCAGCGCTTGCCCCCCTCCAGGGCGGCGACGGTCTCCTCCACTGCTTCCCGGGTCGGGTTGTCCCCCCGGGCATAGTCGTATTTGCCGAAATGGTCCACCGATGTCTGGCGGTAGGTGGAAATCTGGTAGATCGGTACCCCGACAGCGCCGGTCTGCTGGTCGATGCCGGTTTCTCCGTGGATCAGTCTGGTTGCAAGTTTCATGTTCGATGCTCCTTTAAACTGGGTGCGGCAGCTGCCTAGCGGCTTCGTTCGTGTGACGACCCTGCTTCTGTAATTCTAAGTTCATTCGCTAGAGCAGATAAACTCACCCTGCGGGTTCAGACAATATCTGCTCTGGCCGCTCATTTCACTAAGAATTACGACGAACCAGGCTCTAATCACTCTCTGCGCCACTAGGCACCTGCCGGAGTAAATGCAAGTGCCTGCTCAAGGTCGGCAATCAGGTCGTCACAATCTTCAATGCCGACCGAGAGCCTGAGTAGCCGGTTATTGATGCCGAGCCGCTGGCGCAGCTCCACCGGGATGTCGGCATGGGTCTGCACTTCGGGGAAGGTGATCAGGCTCTCCTCCCCGCCGAGACTCTCGGCAAAGGAGATCAGCTCGGTTTTCAGCAGAATCTGCTCCACCAGTTCCGGCTTGTCAACCTCAAAGGCGATCATGGCGCCAAAACCACGGCTGTCACGCTTCATCAGGGCATGGTCAGGATGATCCTCCAGTCCGGGGTAGTGCACTTTGCCGATGCGGGGGTGTGTGGTCAGCCAGCGGGCGATCTTGCCGGCATTTTCCTGCTGCCGGTCGAGCCGAACTCCCAGGGTCTTGATGCCGCGGATGGTCAGCCAGGAATCCTGTGGGCCGAGGATGGCGCCGGCGCCGTTCTGGTGGAAATAGATCCGCTCAGCCAGGTCCGGGTCCTTGGCCACCACCAGGCCGGAAACGGTGTCGTTGTGGCCTGACAGGTACTTGGTGGCGCTGTAGATGGTGATGTCGGCGCCATGGTCAAGTGGCCTGAGCAGATAGGGGGTGAGGAAGGTGTTGTCGGCGATCAGCAGCAGTTCGTGTTGCGTGCAGATCTCAGCCAGGGCCGGCAGGTCGGCGAATTTCAGCAGCGGATTGGTCAGGGTCTCCACAAACAACGCCCTGGTTTCCGGCAGGATGGCGGCCTTGACCGCGGCGGCGTCGCTGGTATCCACGTAGCTGAACCCCAGGCCGAACTGGGTGAAAATTTTGTCGAACAACCGGCAGGTGCCGCCGTAGAGGTCTTCGGTGACGATGATGTGGTCCCCGGATTTGAACAGCAGCAGCAGGCTGGTAATGGCTGCCATGCCCGATGAATAGGCGAAGCCTCGGTAGCCGTTGTCCAGGCGGGCGATGCCTTTTTCCAGTGCCTCCCGGGTCGGGTTGCCGCTGCGGCTGTAGTCGTAGCCGGTGCTCTGGCCAAGGGCCGGGTGGCGAAAGGTGGCGGTCTGGTAGACCGGTACGGTGACTGCGCCGGTGCGGCTGTCCCACTCAAGTCCGATATGTGCTGCCTGGGTGTTGATGTTCATTGTCATGCCTCCAAAAAGAAAAATCCCCTTCCGGGGTGCGGAAGAGGATTATGGTTGCGTCGCTCTCCCTTATCTCCCGAGACCCCGCAGGGTTTCGATGGAATTAGCACCTTGCCTGTTAAGGCTGGTTGCTGCGACGTCATTGGGCCAGTCCCTCGGTCGCTCTAGATAAGAAATATATGTTGAGTTGTTTAGTGTGAAATTGCGTTACATGATTTATAACTTTCTTGCAGCAAAAATGTCAACAATATTTATTCGCTATTATTTAGCTTGACAGCGGGGAATGTTCTGGCTATAGTCTGAATAGACTATGGATTTAGTGGGCTAATAGTCTGGCGCTGGTGGCTGATTTATGATTGAAAGTCTCCATCTTTGTGCAATGCTTGACACTATCAACGGTCTTGAAAAGGAGAATCCCCCATGAGCAAAATCTACGCAGACAACTCACAGTCCATCGGCAACACCCCGCTGGTAAAACTGAACCACATCACCAAAGGGGCCAAGGCCACCATTCTGGCCAAAGTCGAGGCCCGCAACCCGGCCTACTCGGTCAAATGCCGCATCGGCGCCAACATGATCTGGGATGCCGAAGAACGGGGCGTACTCAAGCCGGGTGTGGAGATCATCGAGCCGACCAGCGGCAACACCGGCATCGCCCTGGCCTACGTGGCCGCTGCCCGTGGCTACAAACTGACCCTCACCATGCCCGAAACCATGAGCATCGAGCGCCGCCGGGTACTGGCCGCCCTGGGTGCCAACCTGATCCTCACCCCCGGTGCCGAAGGGATGAAAGGGGCCATCAGCAAAGCCGAAGAGATCGCCGCCTCCGAACCAGACCGCTGGTTCCTGCCCCAGCAGTTCAAGAACCCGGCCAACCCGGCGATCCATGAAAAGCCCACTGGCCCCGAAATCTGGAACGATACCGACGGCGGCGTCGACGTCCTGGTAGCCGGTGTCGGCACTGGCGGCACCATCAGCGGCATCTCCCGCTATATCAAGAACGTCAAGGGGAAGAAGATTATCTCTGTAGCCGTAGAACCGAAAGAGAGTCCGGTCATCAGCCAGCAGCTGGCCGGCGAACCGCTCAAACCGGGGCCCCACAAAATCCAGGGGATCGGCGCCGGCTTCATCCCGGACACCCTCGACCTGTCCGTCGTCGACCGGGTCGAGCAGGTCACCAGCGAAGAAGCGATTGAATTTGCCAAGCGACTGGCCCAGGAAGAGGGCCTCCTGGTGGGGATCTCCTGCGGAGCCGCAGTAGCTGCGGCAGTGCGACTGGCCAACCTTGACGAATTTGCCGGCAAGACCATCGTGGTCATCCTGCCGGACGGGGCCGAGCGTTATCTGTCCACTGCCCTGTTCGAGGGGGTGTGAGTTGAGTGCAGCAGCTAGCAACTACCGTCTTGACGGTGTCTATCCGCAGCGTCAGGACGGCTTCTTCATGCAGCGGGTCAAGCTCCCGGCCGGTGTTATTTCCGCCGGTCAGGCCAGGACGGTTGCCCGAATCGCCGCCCGCTTCGGACAGGGGAAGATTCACCTTACCACACGGGGCAGCATGGAGATTCACTGGCTGCCAGAGGAGTCGTTGCCGCTGGTCAAGCGGGAACTGACCAAGGCCGGCCTTACTTCCCGCGGCGCCTGCGGTGGGGCTGTGCGGGGCATAACCTGCGGCAGTCACGGGGCGCAGGGCTTCCCGGAAATCGAGTCCCTTGCCCGGCGCTTGCAGCTGCATTTCACCGGTAACCCGCGCTTCGAGCGCCTGCCGAAGAAATTCAAGATCGGTATCGAGGCCAGTGCGGCCGGTGGCCGCCACCTCATCCAGGATGTGGGGCTGGTGCTGTCAGGGGCTGAAGAGGGGCGCAACAGTTATGACATCTGGATCGCCGGCGGGCTCGGTCGAGAGCCGCGCCCCGGCTTTCTGTTCTGTGAGCGGCTGCCGGAAGAGCGGCTGATTCCGGTTATCGAGGCGGTAATCAGGGTTTATGCTGCCAATGCTCCCCCGCCGAAGCGACTCAAGTTTCTGGCTGCCCAGTTTGGTGAAGAGCAGCTGCGCCAGTTGATAGAAGCTGAAAGTGTCTATGGGGAAGAGATTCCACCGGTAACCGGCTTGCCACTGCAGTTGACAGCTCCGCCTGAGCGTGGCACGCGCTTCGAACTGCCGGTGTTTGCCGGTGAACTAACCTCCGGCGAACTGGAAGAGATTGCCGCGGCTGCGGACAAATATAGCGACGGCGTTCTGCTGGTTACTGCCAATCAGGACATCGCCCTGCAGCTTGGGCCGGAGATTGACGCTGCCACTGCTCTGACCGATCTCCGGCAGTTGTCCGGCACTGCCGCGGCTGCCGGCGGCTGCACCATGCGTGTCTGCCCGGGGAACCACGAGTGCCTCATGGGGCTTGCCCCGACCCGCGAAGTGGCCCGGCAACTGTCAGCGGCTATCAGTGAAGCCGGTAGAAGCCTTGTCTGGGCACTCTCCGGTTGTCCCAACTCCTGCAGTCAACCGCAGCTTGCCGATGTGGGCATTGTCAGCTCCAGACTGACAACCGGTGAAAATGGTGAGAAGACGCCTCTGTTTGATCTGTATCGCCGCAGTGGCGCTGGCCTGGGTGAGCGGGTTCTGGAGAAGCTGCCCCTTGCACAGCTGTTGACTGAGGTGGGTAGGTTGGTTTGAGCAGGAGAGGATAAACCGGGTTTCAGCTTTATGCCGGTTGATACGGCTGCACGATTTTTGTCGCGGGAAGAGTGAAATAGAAGGTGGCTCCTGCATTCACCTGGCCCTCTGCCCAGATCCTGCCGTTATGCTTCTGGATGATCTTTTCCACCGTCGCCAGGCCAATGCCGGTGCCGCTGTAGTTGGTGCCGTGCAGACGCTGGAAGACGACGAACAGTTTGTCGCGATACGCCATGTCGAAGCCGGCACCGTTGTCCCTGACGAAAAACACCTCTTCTGCGTCGATTGTGCGCCGCCCGAGTTCAATCTTCGGCGCGGCGGTCTCGCCGGTATATTTCCAGGCATTATCCAGAAGGTTCTGCAGTGCTATGCGCAGCAGAGCTTCGTCTCCCCTGACCATCAGATCTGGTGCGATGACTGTCTCCACCCTGCGCTCCGGGTTTGTCTCTGCCAGCATTTGCATGATTTCAGCAGCAATGGCGCTGATGTTGATCTCCGTAGCTTGCAGTTCTTTCCGGGTGATTTGGGAAAAGTCCAGCAGATCCTGAATCAATTGCCCCATCTTCTCGCTGGCGGTACCTATTCTGTCCAGGTATTTGACAAACTCCGGCGCTGCACCCTGGCCGAGCTCTTCCTTAAGAATAGCGCTGAAGCCGTTGATATGGCGCAACGGGGCGCGCAGGTCGTGGGAAACGGTATAATTGAACGCTTCCTGTTCCTTGATCAGATTTTCCAGCTGGGCGGTTCGATAAGCAACTTTCTGTTCCAGGTACGTATTGAGATTCCTGATCTCGGCCTGGGCCTGAT
>VEOV01000259.1 GCA_012026855.1 Geobacter sp. | reverse complement strand
GTACCAGCGCAACGACATGGATTTTCACCGCGGCAGCTTCCGCGTCAGGGGTGACAACGTGGAGATCTTCCCGGCCCATGATGACGAAAAGGCGCTGCGCATCGAGTTTTTCGGCGACAGCGTGGAAGCCATCAGTGAAATCGACCCGCTGCGTGGCATTGTGCTGAACCGGCTGACCAAGTGCGCCATCTATCCGGCTTCACATTATGTGGCCACCAGGGAGACCCTGGAGCGGGCCATAGAGGAGATCAGGGTGGACCTCTGCGAACGGCTGCAATACTTCCGGGCGGAGAATATGCTGGTTGAGGCGCAGCGGCTGGAGCAGCGCACCATGTTCGATCTTGAGATGATGGAGGAGATGGGCTTCTGCCAGGGGATCGAGAACTACTCCCGCTACTTTGACGGCCGAAAGCCGGGAGAGGCTCCCTATACGCTGATCGACTATTTCCCGGATGATTTCATTCTCTTTGTGGATGAATCCCATATCACCAACTCCCAGGTGGGCGCCATGTACCGCGGTGACCGCAGCCGGAAGGAGACGCTGGTCAATTTCGGTTTTCGCCTCCCGGCAGCACTGGACAACCGGCCGCTGAACTTTACCGAATTCGAGATCAAGCTCAGGCAGACCATCCATGTTTCGGCCACACCGTCTGATTACGAGCTGCAGCAGGCGGGAGGGGGTGTGGTTGAGCAGGTGATCCGCCCGACCGGATTGCTTGATCCGCTGATTGAGATCCGCCCGGCGACCCATCAGGTTGATGATCTTCTCCACGAGGTGCGCAAAACGGTGGAGCAGGGCGAGCGGGTACTGGTAACCACCCTGACCAAAAGAATGGCCGAAGAGTTGACCGAGTTCTACCGTGAAGTCGGGGTACGGGTGCGCTACCTGCATTCCGATATCGACACCATCCAGCGGATGGAGATTATCCGGGGCTTGCGCCTGGGGGAGTTCGACCTGCTGGTCGGCATTAACCTGCTGCGGGAAGGGCTTGATCTGCCCGAGGTTTCCCTGGTGGCCATCATGGACGCTGACAAGGAGGGGTTCCTCCGCTCCCAGCGCTCCCTGATCCAGACCTGCGGCCGGGCTGCCCGGAATGTCGCCGGCCGGGTCATCATGTATGCCGACAACATCACCCGCTCGATGCAGGGGTGCCTGGACGAGACCTCCCGGCGCCGGAAAATCCAGGAAGAGTACAACGCGGCCAACAACATCACTCCGCAGACGGTGCGCAAAGGGCTGCGCAGCATCCTGGAATCAATCGAGGAGAAAGATTACGTTGATCTGCCCCTGGCCGCCGAAGAGCAGGAGGACTACCTCCCGCCGAAAGAGCTGCAGAAAACGGTCAACAGGCTGCGCAAGGAGATGCTGGCCGCTGCCAGGGAGCTGGATTTTGAAAAAGCGGCCGAGCTGCGCGACCGGGTGAGGAAACTGGAGACAAGGGGGCTGGAGCTGCGATGAAGTTTGACCCTGTTGGCCTGTGCAGCCGCTTCATTGACGAAAGCACCATTCACAGGCTCATCCGGGTTTTCATGGTGCTGGTTCTGCTCTGCTTCCTGTTTCACCGGCTTCGGCAGTATCAACTCTTTGCCGTCAAGGCTCTCTGGTTTGCTGAAAGCGCCCTGTTTGTCGTCCTGATTATTGCCTATCTTTTTCGCTCCAGCCCGGTCAACCGCTCAAGCGGCGTACAGGAGATCCTGATTCCGCTCGTTGGCAGCGCTCTGCCGTTTGCGCTGCTGCTGACGCCGCCATCACCGGCAGTCATGGGGCAGAGACCGCTGCTGCTGGCACTCCTCTGGGGGATGGCAGCAGCTACCGCTCTGACAATTGCCGGTATGTGGAGCCTCAGGCGGTCGTTCAGCATTACAGTCGAAGTACGGACGCTGGTCACTTCAGGAGTCTATCGACTGGTTCGCCACCCGGTCTACTGTGGTGAAATCCTGGCGGCAACAGCGGTTACTCTCATCCGGTTGTCAGCTGTCAATGCTGCTTTGCTGGTGCTGTTCGTGGGGATTCAGCTCTACCGTACCAGGCTGGAAGAGAACAAGCTGCGCGCCACCTTTCCCGACTACTGCCGGTTTGCCGGGGAGAGTTGGTGGTTCTGGCGCTGAGATTTTGTTGATAGCGGACGAATTTTATAGCTAACGATGGTCAACAAGGAGAGACCCATGTCACTTACCGATGATTTGATGCTCTGGTCACATCAGCAGCGCTGCGAGAAGGCGGTGGAGGCGCTCGGACAGAACGGCTTCACCGCCGTTTACTGCAACAGTTCCCAGGAGGCGCACGATTACATCATCTGCCATGGTGCCGAGGCCCGATCCATCGGCTTCGGCGGCTCGCGCACCATCGTCGATCTGGGAGTACAGCAGCATTTCGAAAACTCGGGGTGCGAGATTATCAACCACGGCACCCCCGGTCTTGAGCCGGGGCAGAAGATGGAGCTCATGCGCCGTCAACTGACCTGCGACCTGTTCCTGACCAGTTCTAATGCGGTCACACTCTCCGGTTGGCTGGTAAATATCGATGGCAATGGCAACCGGGTGGCCGCCCTTACCTTTGGGCCCAAAAAGGTCATTGTCGTGGCCGGGAGGAACAAGCT
>VEOV01000071.1 GCA_012026855.1 Geobacter sp. | reverse complement strand
GTCAATAACTCGGCCGCCACCCAGCAGCAGCTCGGCTCGGACCTCGCCAAGTCCACCCGCAAAATGAGCGCCGACAACGACAACATCAAAGAGGCCTGCGAAGAGCAGTCACAATGGAGCCTGCAGATCTACAACTCTCTCGACAGCGTCACCGCATCAACCCAGAGCAATCTCGATGCCGCCATGAAAATGGAGCAAGGGGTCGAAAAGCTCCTGACCCAGATAGAACTTCTCAAAACAGAGATTAAACAACTTCAGATATCCGACAGAAAGGCTTGAAGATGGAAAACCAGCAGGGACATTCAGCAACAGTTTCCTCGGTCAATGATCAGTTGGCGAAAGCAACGGAGAATATTGCCGAGAAGAATTATGCCGCTGCGCTGGCAGTGCTGCAGCAGATACCTGTGGCAGCAAGATCACCACTGGCCCTTTCCGCCTATGCGCTCTGCCTGGCAACAGTGGAAAACAGCTATAAAATCGCGGTGAACACCTGTCACGATGCCATCAGGAAAGACCCGAAAAACCCGGAGCACTACTTCAGGCAGGGGCGGATACTGCTATTGGCGGGCAGGAAAAAGGATGCCATCTGGGTTATGCGGATGGGATTGCGCCAGGGGAGACACAAGGGGATAATCGATACTCTGGCGGCCTTCGGCATCAGAAGGTCACCGCCGTTGAACTTTCTGCCGCGCAGCAACCTGATTAACAAATATCTCGGTCTGATGATGTCACGGCTCAATCTGCGCTAGGGGCAGATTCGGGTCAGAGCAGCTCCGCATAAGGGAGAGAAAGTTCCTCACACAGTTCACAGTAGTCTGCCTCGCCGCTGACAAAGCGGATGATTTTCACCCCCATACCGCTCTTCTTCACCAGATGTATCAGCTGCGGCGGCACCTTCTTCGCCCACATTACCCGCGTCTCCATCAGCACCCTGCACTGTTCATCAAGCTCCAGCTCCACCAGTAGACTGCTCCCGGGAGGAGAGGTCTTGGCGGTCTTGATGAACAGCCCGGTAGTGGAAATATCTTCGGTAAAGGCCTTGAACAGCAGCTCATCCGCGCCAAAGCGGAGCACATAACGTTTGCGATGCCTGTCCAGGTTCCTCTTTTCAGCCATCAGCGCCCCCTTCAGACATAATCATTGCAATTACATATCACTGGCATCAGGGCAGACCGGCATCAGGATGCCAGGTATTCGCCGATCTTCTGGGCGAGCGTCCCGTAGATCCGCTGGCACTCTTTCTCGTCCCGCTCCAGCAAAGTCACCCTGAACCCCTGCAGGTTGGTGTTGAAGGACGACAGCGGCACGATGCAGATGCCGGTGGCAGCCAGGATGTAGTAGACCAGGCGTTTATCCAGGGAAACATTGGCCTTGTTCACCAGCCCTTCCACCAGGGCACGCACCTCGGCATTGTCGATGGGGAGCGACTGCTTGTCGTTCAGCAGCCCCTTGTCGAAGGCTACGGACATGTAGAAAGCGCCGTTGGTCCGGTTGACCTGCAGCCCCTTGACCTCCTTGAGGAAGTTCCAGGTGATGTTGCTCATCTTCTCATAGCGTTTGGTCCGCTCCTCAAGATAGACCGGGTACTGGGGGTGCTGCATGACAATCGGCAGGCACTTCTGCGGCAGAGTCGTGGAGCAGACCTCGTTCATCTTCAGGGTCAGGATGGAGTTGACATACTTCTGGAACGACGGATCTTTGCCGAAGTTGTAGGTCTCTATCCAGCCGCACCTGGAGCCGGGCCAGGGGAATTCCTTGGAAATACCCTTCAGCGCCAGCGCCGGCACATCACCTACAACCTCGCAGATCGGCACCGTGCTCTCGCCGTTGTAGACGATGTTGTTGTAGACCTCGTCGGAGATGATGAACAGGTCGAACTCCCTGGCAATGGCAACAATCTTCTCCAGCGTCTCCTTTGGATAGACCATGCCGGTCGGGTTGTCCGGGTTGATCAGCATAATAGCCACGACCGAGGGGTTGGCAACCACCTGACTCCTGATCTCCTCAACATCCGGATGCCAGCAGTTCTCCGGCCTGAGATGGTAGCAGATCGGCGCAGCACCGGCATTGGCGGTCTCGGCCAGGGTATGGGTGGTGTAGGTCGGCGACGGCACCAGCACCCGGCTCCCTGAATCGAGGCAGCCGTAGATCTTGGCAATGGCATCGCCAAGGCCGTTGAAGAAGATGATATCATCCGGAGTGATCTGGGCGCCACCGTGGCCATTGGTGATGGAGCAGATGAACTCCCTGGTCTCCAGGACCCCGCGGGTGTGGCAGTACCCCCAGCTTTCGTTCTTCATCGCCTCGTCGGCAACAATCTTCTTCATCCAGTCAGGGATTACCTCACCCTTGACGATCGGGTCGCCGATATTCTCCCAGTTGATCTTCACCCCGCACTTCTGCAGCTTCTCGGCAACATTGACGATGTTGCGGATCTCATAGGTCATCTCACCGGCACCCGGACTGACAAGTTCTCTTCTCATTTTCTGCCTCCGTTAAAATTAGAAAGGCCGCGGGTTATATACCCACGGCCTTGTTTATCAAGTATTGCTGGACTCAGCCAACAGACGCGGGCAATCAGGCGGCGCTTTTCGCCGCTGCGCTGATAGCTCGTGCTGCTATGCTGATAATCGTATTAGTCATGAAGTTTCGAATAACACACCGTTTAAACGAGGTCAATGCTTTTAATGGCATTCCGGCTCCAATTTGCAAGATTTCCGCAGTCGACACGGGTTCTGAGCAGAGCCTCATAGCCTGATCAGGTCGTAAAAGACTCCATCTCCTTTTTCAGCTTGTCGATCTGCTCGAACAGTTTTGCGGCTGAATCGTCCATTGTCTTTGTAGCGTCGAGGTTTATTGTTGCCGTGGATTCAATATCCAGCACCGACGCGGCGATCATGTCACTCCCTTTTTCCAGCTCCTGACACGCCCGGCTAATCTGCTTGATCATGCCGGTTATTGATTCCGTGGACCTGGCGATGAATTTGCCGACTTCACTCTGTTCCAGGGTCGCGTTTCTGACCTGGGTGGTAATTTCCTTCATCTTCTCCGATGCGGCGATGATCAGATCGCTCCCCTGGGCCTGCTCTCTGGTCGCGGTGTCAATCTGGCTGACCATGTGGGATACCTGCTCCACTGCGTCACGCATCTGCTGGCTGCCTTTGGCCTGTTCAATGGTTGCTTTGGCGATTGCCCGCATCTGATCCGTGGCCTTCTGGATCCCTTCGAAAATCTTGTTAAGAGCCGTTCCGGACCTGTCGGCCAGGATCTCGCCGTTGTTTATGCTCTTTTCGGCGCTCCGGATGGCTGCGACGGCCCGTGCAGTCTCGTCCTGCAGGCCGTTGATGACCATCGTTATTTCACGGGTGGAGCTTCTTGTTCTTTCCGCCAGCGCCTTGATCTCTTCGGCAACTACGGCAAACCCTTTGCCCTGCTCTCCGGCCTGGGCTGCGATGATCGCCGCATTGAGCGCGAGCAGGTTAGTCTGCTCAGCCACATCATCGATAACAGAGAGGATCGCGCCGATATCGGCTGCTTTTCCGGAAAGGGTGTTAATTGCTTCGAAAGTAATCTCCGACGATCGCTTGATCTCATGGATGCCGGCAATCGACTCTTCCAGAGCCGCCCTGCCGGTCTCGGCATCTTCCCGGACCGTTTCCGATATCAAGGAAGCGTCGGCGCTGTTCTGTTCTACCTGACGGATCGAATAATCCATTTCCATTACGGAAGAGGCCGTGCTGCTGGCAGCTTCCATGAGGCTTCTGACGCTCTGATTGATCTGTTTGATGGATGCCGCCATCTGGTTTACTGACGAGCTTACATCTGTGACCGAACGGGCAAGCCCCTCGGTATTCAGGGCAACTTCTTCGACGCTAGATGTCATCTCCATGATTGAAGAGGCGCGTTCGGACGCCGCAAGGGAAAGCCCCTCGATGCTTTCGTTGACCCCTTTTATCGAGGCGTCTATCTCGGTTACGGCGGATGACGTGCTGCACACCCCTTCGGATTGCAGTTTTGCTGCCTCAACCACCTTACCCGAGGCGGAATGGAGGTTCCCCGCTATGCTCCTCAGCTCGTCGGCAGCACTGTTTACCTGACTGACCATGTTGTTGAGGTTGGCGATCATCCCGTTGAGGGCAAGGGCCAGATCGCCAAGTTCGTCGTCCGTGATGGTTTCGACCTGTTTGGTCAGGTCTCCGCCGGCAACATGTTCGATGATTGCACTCAATCTGCTTATGGGCTTGAGGATAATCCGTTCAGCAGCAATGCTGATGCCGATGGAGAAAAGAATGATCGTCAGCACTGTTCCCACAGCAACCAGCAGAACGGCTTTTTTCAGCGTTCTGGCAACAGAATCGGTTTTGTAGCCGATCTTGAGTGTGCCAAGAACTGCTCCTTCCTGGGTTTTCAAGGCACGCGCCACTACGTTCAGGGATGCGGCAGATGCCGGCACCGGACTCTTGGTAACCAACTCCTGCTTGTCATTGTAAAAGCCGGCAAAACTCACCTCAGGATCCTTGAGGATGTCCTGGACCAGATTGTCGAGCGCCTGAAAGTTGAAGTTTGCCATGTATTCGGCACCGGTGAAACTGGCAAGGTCGGCGACCGACGCGGCTTTGGAGTCGAGGGATTTCCTTATCTCAGAAGAGTTCTGGTAGGCGATGAAGGCGCCAAGCCCGCCGAACAGGATCAGGATGAGAATGGTCGTAAGTGTCAGGAATCTGCTGCGGATGGAACGGGCCTTGAAAAGTTTTGCAAACATTGACGATTAGCTCCCGAAAGGTTGTGCAGCCCCCTCCGGCATGAAGCCGGAGGGGGTAATGACTGGTCAGTACTTGAATGCAAACGATTTGCTGACCCCGGCTTTTTTCAGCAGGGCATTGGTCGATTTGAAATCAGCGGGGGTTGTCTTGATGAATTTGGTAATCTTCATGGAGTCCTTGACCGCCTTTGCTTCGGGTGAGGAGTCGCTGCCGAGGCCGATGAGAATCGAGGAGAGTTTGTCAGCCGTTCCTTTGGCAAGCTTTCTGGAGGTGATCAGGGTGTTGTCGGGGTTTTCGCCGTTGTCCTTGCC
>VEOV01000087.1 GCA_012026855.1 Geobacter sp. | reverse complement strand
TTGCCATCCCGGCCTACGGCTTCACCAGCATCATCGGCCTGGCCGAATGCGACCGGCTGATGGCAACCCTTGCGACCATCAGCGGTCGGGAGATCCCGGAAAAGCAGCGCCGCTGGCGGAGCCGCCTCATGGATGCCATGGTGGACTGTCACTACCAGTTCGGCCTGAAAAAGGTCGCCCTCGCCCTGGAAGGGGATCTGCTCAAGAGCATGACCCGCTTCCTGGCAGGCATGGGGTGCGAGATCCAGGTGGCCATCGCCGCCACCCGTGTGCGGGGCCTTGACCAGCTGCCATGTGACAATATCTTCGTGGGTGATCTGGAGGACCTGGAGAACTCTGCCAAGGGGAGCGACCTGCTGGTGGCCAATTCCAACGGCCGCCAGGCTGCCGCCAGACTGGGGGGGATACCGCTGCTAAGGGCTGGGCTGCCGGTGTTCGACCGACTGGGGGCCCATCAGAAGATGTACGTCGGCTACCGTGGCACCATGAACCTGGTGTTCGAGACGGCAACAATATTCCAGGGGAATGCCAAGGAGGCGCAAAAGCTGGCCCACAACTGAACGTGATGCCTAATTTGAATTCGAGACGGCTGCCGCGCCAATGAAGCGACTGTGTCCGAACACCAGCCGATGTAGGCGAAATGGAGCGGCCACCGGCCTGACTGTCTGAACCCGCAGGGTGAGTTTCAGGCCGGTAGCGAAATGAGCCGTACAGCGGCGGTGCGAGTGACACGCGGAGCATAGTGGCGCGGCAGGCGTCTCGAATTCACACAAAGATTAAGGGGCAGTGACTGTCCCGTAAGCTGCCAGCATCACTTCGGCAAAGGCCCTAGCTGCCGGCGACAGCTCCCGCCCTTTCCTCCCGACCAGGAAGAACTGCCGGGTGATGACGATGTCACGGATCGGTACCTGGACCAGCAGCCCCTGTCCGAGCTCATCCTTCACCGAGATTGCCGATACAAACGACACCCCTGCCCCGGCAATCACAGCCTGGATCACCGCCTGGCTGCTGCCGAGAGTGGCAGTTTTATGGAGAGCATCCACATTGATGCCCGCCTCACGCAGTGCTATGAAGCTGTTCTGCCCGGTTCCGGACCCCTCTTTACGGAGGACAAACTGTTCGGTGGTCAGTTCCTCAATCCGGATAGTCCGGCCTCTGGCCCAGCGATGGTCCTTTGGAGCAATCAGCACAATTTCATCATTGCACAACGGCTTGAACTCCAGCTTCTCCCCGGGGAAGTGACCGCCGACCACACCCAGCTCCACCTGCTCGGCAACAAGCCACTCATGGACCTGCCGACTGTCTCCCTGGGCAAGGCTAATATTGAGGCCGGGATACTTCTGGATCAGCCTTGGAAGAACTGCCGGTATCAGGTATTCGCCCGGGATGCTGCTGCCGGCAATGCGCAGATGGGCCAGCTTGACCCCTTTGAAGCTCTCCATGGCAGCATGAACCTCACCGGCATAATTGAGCAGCCGCTGCGCCTTTGCCTGCAGCACCTTCCCCCCCTCTGTCAGCAAGGCCCCCTTACCGGTCCGGGCAAACAGCTTGACACCGAACTCCTCCTCCAGGG
>VEOV01000172.1 GCA_012026855.1 Geobacter sp. | reverse complement strand
TGCCACTCCCGTGGCATTATGACCTGCATTTCCCCCAACGGCACGCTGCTGGATGCCGCCAGGATCGCCAGACTTTCCAAAAACCGGCTGGTAGCGATTCAGGTCAGTCTTGACGGCGCCAACAGTGATACCTGCGATGCTGTCCGGGGCAAAGGGGTCTTTAACAAGGCAGTTGAGGCGGTCAAGCTGTTGGCAGCCTCCTCCATCCCCACCAGCATCAATACCGTCCTTACCACCCATAATGCCTCCGAGATTCCGGCCATGTATGCCCTGGCCAAGTCACTGGGCGTTTCTCTTCGGGTCAGCCGCTTTCGCCCCTCAGGCCGCGGCGCTGACAATTGGGAGAGTCTGCGACCAACCCCGTCCCAGCTGCTGAAGTTTTCCGACTGGCTCGCCAAAAGCGGTGATGTCCGCACCGGCGACAGCTTTTTCTCGCTCACCAGTCAGGAGCGCCAGGGGCTGGGACTTAATCTCTGCGGCGCCGCCAAGCTCACCGGCTGTGTCGGCCCCACCGGCAACATGTACCCGTGCGCCTTCCTGCAGACCGACCGCTTCCTGGCCGGCTCGCTGCGGGAGCAGACCTTCAAGGAAATCTGGGACAATTCGGAAATCTACGAATCGTTCCGTTCCCTCAGGATCCACTCCTGCGAGGAGTGCACCCGCTTCGACCAGTGTCACGGCGGTTGCCCGGCAGTGGCCTGGCACCTGAAAAACGATATCAACGGCGGCGATCCCGAGTGCCTGGAGCGGTGCGTAACCTCCATCGCCGATGCCCAGAAGCAGGCGATTGCCGCCTGAAAAATTAAGCCAATATTTAGGAGTCACAACCATGATGTTTCCAAATCTGTTCTCACCCCTCAAATTGGGGACGGTCGAAGTAAAAAACCGGATCTCATTCCAGCCGCATCTGACCAACCTGGCGGTGGGCAATCTCCCCAGTGAAAAACAGATGTACTACTGGGGCGAGCGCGCCAAGGGCGGGGCAGGTCTGATCATCACGGAAGAGATGAGTGTCCACCCGACGGACATGTCCTATGAAAAGCTGATCGACGTCTACCATCCCGAGGTGATCGAGGGTTTCAAGAAGATCACCGATTACGTCCACCAGTACGACGCCAAGATCTTTGCCCAGCTGAACCATAACGGCCAGCAGGGGGACGGCAGCATCTCCCGTCTGCCGGTCTGGGCGCCGAGTCCCATGCCGGACGTGCTCTTCCGTGAGACCCCCAAGGAGATGGAGCCGGAGGATATCGAAGAGGTGGCCCGTTACTTTGCCAAGAGCGCCATTCATGTGCGCGAAGGTGGCTTCGACGGCATCGAGCTGCAGTTCGGCCACTCCAGCCTGGCACGGCAGTTCCTCTCCCCTTTGACCAATTTCCGCTCTGACGAGTATGGCGGATCCCTGGAAAACCGGCTGCGGGCGCCGCTCAAGTTCATAGCAGCAGTGCGCAAGGCAGTGGGCAAGGATTTCCCTCTCGGCGTTCGGATGTGTGCCGACGAGATGATCCCCGGCGGTCTCGATCTTGCCCAGGTGCAGGAGATCTGCGCCCAGCTTGAGGCAAGCGGCCTGATCGACTTCATGGACCTCTCCATCGCCACTTTCTACAACCTCTACCTGGTGGAAGGCTCCATGCACACCCCGCTTGGCTATACCATTCCGCTGGCTGCCGGGGTGCGCGAAAAGATCAAACTGCCGGTCTTCTGTACCGGCCGGATCAATGACCCGGTCATGGCGGAGAAGGTGCTGGCCAGCGGTCAGGCCGACATGATCGGCATGTGCCGAGCGCTGATTTGCGATCCCCATCTCCCCAAGAAAGCTTTCGAAGGGCGGCTGGACGACATCCGCTACTGCATCGCCTGTAATCAGGGGTGCATCGGCCGGATTGGCATGAACAAGCTGCTCGGCTGCGTGCAGAATCCTGCTGTGGGGCGGGAGAAGGAGTGGGGTGAAGGCACCCTGAAACCGGCGGCAGTCAAGAAGAAAGTTGCCATCGTCGGCGGCGGCCCGGGTGGCATGTGGGCAGCGAAGATGGCCGGCCGGCGCGGCCATGACGTGACCCTCTACGATAGAAACGAAAACCTCGGCGGGCAGGTGCTGACCGCCATGAAAGGGGCTGGCCGGGACGAGTTCGGGGTCATCATCCGTAATGAGAAGAGCCAGGTGGATAAGTCCGGCGCCAAGGTAAAACTGGGGGTCGAAGTGACCACCGAGCAGCTCCTGGCAACCAAGCCCGATGTGGTGATCATCGCCACCGGCAGCGTGCCCAAAGAGCACCCGGTGGGTGGCGCCGACGGGCCGTCAATTTACAACGTCCTGCAGGTGTTGAACAACGAAGCCGCTGACCTGGGGCAGAATGTCTGTCTTATCGATTATGACGGCCATCAGCGCGCGGCCGCCACGGCCGAGTTCCTCGCCAACCAGGGGAAAAAGGTGCACATGATTACCTCCAGCCTCTTTATCGGCGCGGAGCTGGGGCCGACCCAGGATCTCTATCTGACCCGCCAGCGTCTGCTGCAGAAAGGGGTTACTTTCACCCCGGACATCGCGGTGATTGAGGTAGGGGGGGAAGCCGGCGCCAAGACGGTCAAGGGTTTCAATGTCTACTCCAACATCTGGGATGAGTGGGGTCCGTTCGACTCTCTGGTGCTGGCCATGGGACAGCGGGTTGAAGATAGCCTCTACATGAGCCTGAAAGGGAAGGTGGACGAGCTCTATCGCGTTGGCGACAGCGTTGCCCCCCGCAAGGTGGATATGGCCATCTGGGAAGGGCACAAGATCGGGAGGGAGATCTGATGCGGAGCCACGGCAAAATCCTCGCCTTTGTCGACCTGCCCGAAGGTCAGCTGGACGAAACCGGCAAGGGGCTGCTCTCCTACGCGGCACGCCTGGCGGCCTTCACGGACATGTCCTGGGGGGCGGCAACCCTGCTTGCCCCTGAAGGGGAGACACTGGCAGCCTTTGCCGCCTATGGCACTCCTTCAGTCAGCATTGTTGCCGGCGGCGAGAAGCTGCTCGACAGGCCGGTTCAACTGGGGCAGATAGCGGCACAACTGGCTACGGTCAAGGGTGCGTCACTGCTGTTGCTTCCCCATAACGACCTCGGCGCCACCCTGGCGCCGCTCCTGGCAGCCAGCCTTGATGCCGCCCTGGTGACGGAAGTTACCACTGCCCGCCAGATGAATGACGGTCTGCAGCTCTCCCGCCAGGCCCTTGGCAACAGGATTGCCGAAACCAGGGTCTGGGACGGCGAGCGGCGGTTGGTCATCACCGTGCCGGTGCGTGCCTTGAGCCAGGTGCTGCTGCCGTCAGTAAAGCCCTGCCAGCCGCAGGTAAATCTCTGGCAGCCCCCGGCGCTGTCTGCTGATCCTTCGGCAACCGTCATCAACCGTATTCCGCCCGATCCCCAGACCGTTGATTTGACCGATGCCGAAGTAATCTTCAGCGCCGGCAAAGGGTGTGATCCAGCCACCTTCAAGCAGCTGCAGGAGCTGTGCAGACTGCTCAACGTCTCCTTCGGCGTTACCCGGCCGGTATTCGACCTGGGGTGGACCGGATTCGAGCGGATGGTCGGTCAGACAGGCCGCACCGTCACCCCCAGGCTCTACCTGGCTTTAGGTATTTCCGGTTCTATGCACCATGTGGGGGGGATCAAGGATTCCCGCCGGATCGTCTCGGTCAACAGCGATCCCAAGGCGCCGGTTTTTCCCAACTCTGACGAAGGTTTCGTGGCCGACCTCCGTGATGTCATCCCGCGTCTGCTGGACAAGGCCCGGGCAGTTTATGGAGGTGCAGCATGAGCAAGCAGTTTCAGGCAATAGTTGTCGGCGCCGGTCCGGCCGGATCATCGGCAGCTCTGGCCATGGCAAGGGCCGGGCTGGATGTGGCCCTGGTGGAGCGGGGCACTTTCCCGGGTGAGAAGAATATGTTCGGCGGCCTGTTGCACCGGATGACCTCCATCGAGGAGATCTTCCCCGACTTCTGGACCAAGGCGCCCCTGGAGCGCCATATCGCCAAGAAGGGAACCACCTTCATGACCGGCGATGCCAGTTTTCACGTGCAGCATGAGACCGTCAACTTTGACCATACTCCCTACAACGGCTACACCGTCTTTCGTCCCCGTTTCGACCGCTGGCTGGCGGAAGAGGCTGTCAAGGCGGGCGCAACCCTGATTAACCGCTCCACGGTGGAAGATGTAATTCTTAAAGATGGCCGGGTGACCGGCGTTACCATTGCCGGCAGGAAAGGGGAGCTGAAAGCCCCGGTGGTGATAGCGGCAGATGGCGTGCTCTCCTTCACCGCCCTCAAGGCCGGACTGAGACAACCTAAGTTCAGCGCCGACCAGATGGCTGTCGGTGTCAAGGCGCTCTTTGATATGTCCAGGGAGATGATTGATGACCGTTTCGGCCTGGTGCGCGATCAGGGCTTTGCCAACGAGTATGTCGGCTGTACCGGCGGCGTGCGTGGCGGCGGCTTTCTCTATACCAACTATGACACCGTCTCGGTCGGCATTGTCGTGCATATCAGCAGTCTCAGAAACAGCGGCAAGACCCCCTACGATCTGCTCAATGCCTTTCTGGAGCAGCCCCAGTTCGCCAAACTGCTCAGCGGTGGCCGGCTGGCCGAGTACTCGGCCCATGTCATCCCCGAAGGTGGTTACACCATGATTCCCGAACTGTTCGGCAACGGCATCCTGGTGGCCGGCGATGCGGCGGCGCTCTGCAATGCCACCGGTGTCAATCTGGAAGGGATTAATCTCGCTTCCCACTCCGGCATTCTGGCTGCCAAGACAGTAATCGAGGCCCATGAGCGCAACGATTTCTCCTCCAAGACCCTGAAGCGTTACAAAGAGCGGCTCGATCTCAGCTGGGTAATGAAGGATCTGAAAGGCTTTAAAAACGCTCCGAAGATGCTCCATATCGACCGGATTTACAACGAGTACCCGGAGCTGGTCTGCAGCATGATGGAGCATATCTACCGCATCGACGGTACGCCTAAAACCAGCATTCCCAAGCTTATTATGCGGGAAGTGCAGCAGAAGATCGGCTTGAAAAACGCTGTCTCCGATCTGATGACAGCCTGGAGGGCACTGTGAATATCGACGAGATTTTTGACTTTACCAGTTTCACCATTGACCGTGAGCCGCACATTGTTTTGAAACCTGAGGTTTGCAGCGGCTGCGATGTCCGCGGCTGTGTCAACTGCTGTCCGGCCAGGTGCTATACCTGGTCAGAGGCAGAGCAGAAGATGACCTTTGTCCATGACGGCTGCCTGGAGTGCGGCACCTGCTATGTGGTCTGTCAGCGTAACGCCTTCAGCCGCTGGCAATATCCGCGGGGCGGCTTCGGTGTCGCCTACCGGATGACATAGCCCTTCCCCTGGTCCCCTCCCATAAAGGGCGGGGGGATAAAAAAGCCCCCTCTCCCCTGGTGGGAGAGGGCCGGGGAGAGGGGGCTTAATAAGTAAAATTTGGAGCTGACAATGCCTGACAATAATCTCAACATATTAGTTCTGCTGCGTGAATGCAGCGACCCAAGGCCGCCGGCAAAGGTCATCACCCGTGGCGCCGGTATCAGCGAACGGGGCTTGCGCCGCATCGCCAACCCGGCAGATCTGTCAGCTCTGGAAGAGGCGCTTGTGCTGAAAGATCGCCTCGGCGCAGTGGTTACCGTGCTGGCCATGGGACCGCAGCGGCTCGACGATCTGCTGCATCTGGCAGCATCTCTGGGCGCTGACCGCTGCATCAGGTGCTGGGACCATGGCATGGACGGCGGCGATGCCACTGCCGATGCCAGGGTGCTGTCAAGACTGATCAAAATTCTGGCGCCGGCGCTGATCTTTAGCGGCAGCCGGCTGCCTGATCGTGGCGACGATCCGGTGCCTGCCCTGGCAGCGGCGCTGAGCAGGATTCCCTGTCTGGCTGCGGTGACTGAGCTGACGCTGGGTAACAATAATGTGAAAGCGCTGCGCAAGGTCGATCGGGGAGGCTATCAGGAAGTTGCTGCGCCGCTCCCCTGTGTCGTGCTGTTCGAAGAGGGGGCTGTGCCGCGTTATCCGTCCGTTGAGGCGGTCACTGCCGCCGTGGCCACCGGGGTGGAAAAGTGGAATCTGGCATCGCTCGGCCTGCCGTTCTGGGAGGTTGGCGCCAGCGGCGCCATCCTGCCGTTGGCAGAATTCGGTGTGCCCCGCCCGGACCCGATTCGGGTGGTGACTCCCGATGCCCAGCTGCCAGCCTTCGAGCGGATCATCTCGCTCCTCTCCGGCGGCATCAAATCCCGTGAAGGCAGATTGCACAGCGGTTCTCTGGATGAAACCGTTGCCGGCATCTGGCAGATCCTCGTTGAGGAAGGGGTAGCGACATGAAATATCGTCTGGCACGGCATGTTGAACTGGTGGCAAAGGATGGCGGACAAATGCTGGTTTCCCGCTCACCGCTCAGCATTGTGCGTTTGAACAGCTCACTGCATGAGCTGCTCAGCCGTACGCCGTCCGGAACGATTACCCCTCTGAACAAAGCGGAAGAGAGTGTGCTGGAGCAGCTGCTTGGCAAGGGCTTTGTGGAAAAGCTGCGCGACGATCTGGAGCTGCCCGAAAAACTTCCCACGGTGAGCATCGTAATTCCGGTCAAGGACCGGGCCGGTGAGCTGGCTCGCTGTCTTGAATCAATTAACCGGCTTACTTACCCGCAGGCTCTGTTGCAGATCATTGTGGTCGATGACGGCAGCAGCGATGCTTCACCAGAGGTGGCCAGGCAGCATGGGGCAGAGGTGGTGCCGTCAGGCGGCACTGGCCGTGGACCGGCAGCGGCGCGCAATGCCGGTGCCAAAGCTGCCACCGGTGAGATCCTGGCCTTTATCGATTCCGATTGCACCGCTTCTGAGGAGTGGCTGCTGGAACTGTTACCTGCATTTGACGATGCCAGGACAGTGGCTGTCGGCGGCCTGGTTGACGGCATGTGCCGCGAATCGGCCATTGATCGCTACGAAGCGGTCATGTCCAGCCTCTCTCTGGGTAAGCGTGAACGCTCCGGCAGCAGCGGCGACGACACCTTTTACCTGCCGAGCTGCAACCTGCTGGTGCGCCGGCTCCCCTTTGCCACTGCCGGTGGTTTCAAGGACGGCATGCATGTCGGCGAAGATGTGGATCTGACCTGGCGGCTGCGGGATCAGGGCTGGACCATCACCTATCTGCCTGTGGGGCGGGTTTATCATGAACATCGCAGCAGCGCCCGCTCCTTCATGTCGCGCCGCTTCGATTACGGCACATCGGAAGGTACGCTGCAGCGGCTGCATGCAAGGCGGCATAAGCGGATGGTGGTGCCGCCGCTGTTGGCGATTCCCTTGGCAATCATTTTGACAATTCCTTTCTTTGGCTGGCGGAGTCTGCTGGCAGCAGCCATAGTCATGACAGTCGATATCTGTGTGGTTAGGCGCAGAGTGGCCGGACGCGGTCTGCGGCTGGGCATGGGCGAGCTGCTGGCAGGCCGGCTCCGGGCCATGGGGAGTCTTGTTTACTATATTTCCTATCATCTCATCCGTTACTACGCCTTGCTGTTGCTGGTAGTAGTGCTTTGCCTGCCTTGGTGGTTGCCGGCAGTAGCGCTGATTTTTCTGGTCGCCGCAACTGTTGATTACCAGGTGAGAAAGGCGCCACTCTCCTTCGCTGCCTTTGCCGTTATCTATCTACTGGAACAGCTGGCCTACGGCGCCGGGGTCTTCTGGGGGTGTCTGCTTGGACGGACTTTCAGGAGCTATCGGGTTGAGATGCTGGCGACGGCCTGAGCAGCGGGAAGAAATGATCAGTAACAATAGTTGAGCCGGCGGTTGCCGTAATCATACTGAAGGAGCGAATCATGGCAGGGCAGATCAAGATAATGATCGACGCAATTATCGAGCAACGGGCGAAAGGTAGCAAGGTGATGGAAGGGGTCGTGAAAACAAAACTGATCCTTAAAGGGATAGATCCTAAGATTTATACCAGCACCACGCCGGACGATCCGGTTGTTATAGGCAAGCTCCACGAAATGTTAATCGAGGTGAGGTTTGCAGCACAGTAACTTGAGGAGTTCACATTGAAAGTTCTAACCGCTTTTTCGGTCAAAATAGATGTTGAAGGTGCTGTTGCCGATCTCAAGGATCAGCTTAAAGATTGTGATGCCCGTCTGGTGCTGTTTTTTGCCTCGCCGGCCTACCAGCCGGACCGGCTGGCGGCGGCCATGGCGCAGGCCTTTTCGGGAGCGGAGACCTTTGGCTGCAGCTCCGCCGGGGAGATAGTGACTGGCAGGATGCTGACCCACTCCCTGGTTGCCATGGCTCTTAGCAGTGAGGCAGTTCGCTCGGTCAAGGTGGAGGTGCTCACTGATCTGGATAAACCGGATAACAAAGCCTTTGCCTCATTTGAGCGTCATTTCGGCGTACCGATGGAAGAGATGGACTCTGGCCGCTATGTTGGCATTCTGCTCATCGACGGTCTGAGCCGGAAAGAGGAACTGATTGTTGACCGGATCGGCGACCTGACTAATGTCAATTTCATCGGCGGCTCTGCCGGCGATGATCTCCGCTTCAGCGCCACCCACATATACGCCGGCGGAAAAAGCCATGGCAACGCCGCGGTGGTGGCGCTCCTGGAGCCGGCCGTCCCTTTCTCTTTCATCAAAACCCAGAGCTTTATTCCCATAGAGCGCACCCTTAAGGTGACCAGGGCCAATGAGGAAGAGCGGGAGGTGATCGAGTTCGATGGCAAGCCGGCAGCCGTTGCCTATGCAGAAGCTCTCGGCGTTGCCGTTGCTGATGTCGGGGCGCATTTCCTGAGTAACCCCCTCGGCCTGCTGTTTGAAGGGGAGCCGTTCGTGCGGAGCCCCCAACGGGTCAAGGATGGCAGCATGGTCTTCTACTGCGCCATCAAGGAAGGAATGGAGCTGTCCCTGCTGCAGTCCACGGATATCATCGCCGATACAAAGAAAGTGCTTGATGATGATAAAACTGCGTTTGGGGAAGCCTCTGGTATAATAAACTTTAACTGCATTCTCCGTACTCTGGAGCTGCGGCAAAAGGGGCTGACCGAAAAGTACGGTGACCTTTTCACCGATGCTCAGACAGTCGGTTTTAGTACCTACGGCGAGCAGTTCATCGGCCATGTTAACCAGACGGCAACAATGCTTGTATTTCACTAAAACATTGTCTCCGAGCCAAAGCGCCTAACGGATTGGTCCCATGGCGCCTGGCCAACGGGTTTTGCTGGAAACGGCAGAGCCTCCCTTTGGAAAGGAGAATTAGCGTGGCAATAGCCACAGCAATCATTAAAGGGGAAAGGAGTTAAACGTATGGACAGGATTGCACGGATTGACATGGGGGCCGCTGGCGGTCCCAAGGTAACGGAAGAACCGGTCGGGCAGTATGCCGGTCTTGGCGGCAGGGCGATGACCTCCATCGTCGTTGCCACGGAAGTTCACCCTCTGGCTCACCCTCTCGGGGCGGAGAACAAGCTGGTCATCTCCCCGGGTATGCTCAGCGGCACCACCGGCTCCATGACCGGGCGGCTTTCAGTCGGCTGCAAAAGCCCGCTGACCGGCACCATCAAGGAATCAAATGCCGGCGGACAGGCTGCCCAGGTGCTGGCGCGGATCGGTTACGCCGCAGTTATTCTCGAAGGGAAACCTGAGGGAGACGATCTCTACAAGATCATCATCAACAAGGATGGCATCAAGGTCGAGGTGGACAACAGCCTCAAACTGCTGGACAACTACCCACTGATAGAAAAACTGCGCCAAGAGTATGGCGACAAGGTTGCCTACATGAGCATCGGCTCGGCCGGTGAGCGGCTGATGCTGGCCGCCTCCATTGCCTGCACCGATCCGGAGCTCAGGCCGACCCGTCACTGCGGTCGTGGTGGCGTCGGTGCTGTTATGGGGGCCAAGCGGGTCAAGGCGATCATTCTCGATGATGAAGGCATGAAGATGCGGCCGCCGAAAGATGCGGAAAAATTCCGGGACGCCAACCGCAAGTTCGTTGAAGGCCTGCGCAAGCACCCGGTTACCGGTGAAGGTCTGCCGGCCTACGGCACCAACGTGCTCACCAACGTGCTCAATGAAGCCGGCGGTTATCCGACCCGCAACTTCAAGACCGGTGTGTTCGAAGGGGGCGCCAAGCTCTCGGGCGAGGCCCAGGCTGAACTGGAAACCAGACGTGGCGGCAACCCTACCCATGGCTGTCACCGTGGCTGCGTCATCCAGTGCTCCGGTATTTTCAATGACGAGAATGGCAACTATGTCACCAAACAGCCGGAGTATGAGACTGTCTGGTCCCATGGCGGCCACTGCGGCATCGACGATCTTGATGCCGTGGCCAGAATGGATTACATGGATGACAATTTCGGCGTAGATACCATTGAGATGGGGGTAACCATCGGTGTTGCCATGGACGCCGGTCTGGCCGAGTTCGGCGACAGCGCCGGTGCTATTCGTCTGCTGGAAGAGGTTGGTAAAGGAACGCCGCTCGGGCGCGTGCTCGGCAGCGGCGCCGAAATTACCGGCAAGGTTTACGGCATCGAAAAGGTACCGGTAGTCAAAGGCCAGGCGCTGCCTGCCTATGATCCCCGGCCGATTCAGGGTATCGGCGTTACTTACGCCACCACAACTCAAGGGGCTGACCATACCGCTGGTTATGCCATTGCCACCAATATTCTCAAGGTCGGTGGCGATGTTGACCCGTTGAAAACCGAAGGTCAGGTGGAACTGTCCCGCAACCTGCAGATTGCCACGGCAGCCATCGACTCTACCGGTATGTGCCTCTTCATCGCCTTCGCCATCCTTGATCAGCCGGATACCTTCCAGGCGCTGCTCGACCTGCTCGGCTCCTTCTATGGTATCGAGATGACCGGCGATGATGTGGTTGCGCTTGGCAAGAAAGTGCTGTCGGCCGAGCGGGACTTCAACACCCGTGCCGGTTTCACCAAGCACCATGACCGTCTGCCGCGCTTCTTCTATACCGATCCGATCGAACCGCATAATCAGGTGTTTTCGGTGAGTGACGAAGAGATGGACACTTTGTACAACTGGTAGCGGAAGCGGCGTCCATATTTCCGCCATCCCGGCCCTGTCCTCAGGACTTCCTTGTGCGGCGTAGCGCTGCTACGCCTCCGCGGAGTCCTTCCGGGCAGAACCGGCCTGACGCAAATCTGAACGCCTTCAAGCTAGGGGCGGGGCATACGCCCCGCCTTACTACCCTGCGATTTACGCAGTCCTGGAGTAACCATGGCCGCTGTTGCCCGGAAAAATCTGCACCTGGTTCTGAGCAACGAACTTTCCGGCGCCTTCAATCTCCTCCTGCAGCAGGGGGTACGGGTCGTCTGCCGGCCCGGCTGCACTCTTGGGGAGCTGCTGAGCGGGCAGTGGGGGATCGATGCCGAGTACGTTTCCAGGAGGATCACTACCCTGTTCCTCAACTGCCGGGCGATTGATGATGTTGCCACCGCCCATGTAGCTGGCGGGGCGGTTATCGCTCTTTCGGGAGCCATGCCGGGACTGGTGGGGGCAACCATGCGGCGGGGTGGCTTTTACGCAGCCATGCGCGGCGCCATGACCTACAGGGAAGGTGTTGCCGGGGAAGAAAACCAGGTGGATTGGGTGCGGGTCAAGCTGTTTAATCTGATTCTGCCTGAACTCGGTCCCGGATTTCTTTCCCATGGCATTATCATGACAGCCGCTGAACTGCTCGCCTTTATCACCGCAAGAGAGTTTCCTGCAGGCTGTTTTACGGCGCCGCCGGCCATTGATGGCAGACTGCAGTCAACAGGGGAACTGGAAGAGTCACTGGCTCTGGCTGGAGAAGAAGAGGTGCATCTTACGGTAGAATTCAAGGACTAATTATGAAAATTACTGTCAAACTTTCTGCCACCATCCAGAAAGGGCGTTTCGTCATAGAGCAGCGGGACTATCCGGACGGAAC
>VEOV01000368.1 GCA_012026855.1 Geobacter sp. | reverse complement strand
TGACCAGGTCGTCCCAGTTCTTGATCTTCTTGGGATTGCCCTTGCGCACCAGGAAAACGATCGTTGAAGTATAGGGAGAGCTGTTGTGGGGGTGTTCCTTCTGCCAGCCCGGCTTGATCAGCCCTTTTTCGGCAATGGCGTCAATATCATAGGCCAGCGCCAGAGTGACGACGTCAGCTTCCAGCCCGTCGATGACCGCCCGGGCCTGCTTGCCGGAGCCACCGTGGGACTGCTTGATGGTGACCTTGTCGCCGGTTTTCTTCTGCCAGTAGCTGGCAAAGGAGTTGTTGAAATCGGTATAAAGTTCCCGGGTCGGATCGTAGGAGACATTCAGCAGGGTTACATCAGCGGCGGTTGCTGCGGTTGCCGCGGCAACAGTCAAGCTTAGTCCGGTCAGCAGGGTAAACAGTCTTCCAATCTTCATAGCACTTCTCCTTTTTATCCTATGGTTATTATAGATTTCTACTCCATAAAAATTGAGCCGCAAGGCTCTGGAGCTACTATCTGCATGCAACGATGTTTCGACCTTATTATAAACCGGCCAAGGCTGTCAAGTTATTTTTTATAATCCCTATAGTTTTTATAGTTAATTGCCACTGATTTTCAACCTGCCCCCCCAAGGCTGGCAGATTAAAAACATTGACAACCACTAATTTTAGCTATATACATTAGCCTTGCTGAATTAATGTTTTTTTAATTAACCGATGGGCGCTGTTGTGATCAGCCTGTTTTCAAAAATCCTGCCCCCGCTGCCATATCCTGGTAAAAACTACCACAAGCTCCTCTATCCGTTGTTTTGGGGCACGCTTGCCCTGCTGCTCTATTTCCATGTGACCCGCCCCATCTGCGATCCCGACTTCTGGTGGCACCTCAAGTCCGGCGACCTGATGGTCAGACAGAAAGGGCTCCTCAAGGCAGATCCGTTCAATTATACCGGCGACGGCATGGTGCGCGGCTTCCAGGCGGTCCTGCTCTATGGCTACTGGCTCTGGGAAACCGGCGTTGCCGCCATCTATAACAGCCTGGGCTTCAAGGGCATTTTCCTGGTCAAATCCCTTACTGCAGCGCTATTGGCAGGCGTTGTCTACTTCGAGATGATGCAGCAGAAACTCTCCCAGTTCACCATGACAGTGCTCACCGGCCTGGGAGCGCTGCTGTTCGTCAATCTTTACCACCTTGAGCGGCCGCAGGTTTTTTCGTTTATTCTCATGACAATGCTGGTCGGGACAATTTCACGGCTCCGCCAGGGCGCCGCCCCGAATTTCATCCTCTTCCCCCTGATGATCCTCTGGGCTAACATCCATCGGGGCTTCGTGATTGGCGACATTCTCCTGGCCCTCTGCACGGCCGGTTTCATGATTCAGTATCGTCATGACGGCATAACCAGGCGGCGCCTGATAACCTGGGCGCTCGGCGGCATTCTCGTATCCTTCATCAACCCCAATGGCTGGTCCACCCTGACAGAGCTGGTCAACTTCATGCAGAACTCCATCAGCCCGGACAATGTCGACGAGTACCGCAGCACCTGGCAACTGTTCACACTGCAGTCCAAAATTGCCGCCATCAGCCTCTGGACCCTGGCCGGCCTGCACCTGGCCGGGCTCCTGCTAGCGCCCCGCCGCTTCTGGCCGGAAATCCTCATCTCGCTGTTCATAATCGCCTTCGGCCTGGCATACATCAGAAATGCCGGCTTCATTGCCATCTCGCTCCTGCCGATGACCGGCTGGTATGTTGAGCAGGCATCGGCACGGCTACGCATAAAACCCGCAGGGTATGTCCAGGCAGCAACATGCGCCCTTTTCGTGCTGCTCATCTCCTGGCTGGCCCTGGGTGAATGGAGCAGGCACAAAGGAGCGCACGGGCCGGTAAATGCCGTCTTCCCGGCCAATATGGCCCAATTCCTGAAAACCTCCGGTCTGTCCGGCAACCTATTCAACGACTACAATGCCGGCGGGTATCTGAACTGGGCACTGTATCCGGAGTGGAAAACATTCATAGACGGCCGTGAGCTCGATACCCAGGTTTCACACCAGTACCTCAAGATGATCGCCGGCTCCACGGAATACCTTGAAGGCAAGCCCTATTACGAGCAGCTGCTCGATCAGTACCGCATCGATGTGGTTGCACTGGAGATCGCCTGCCCGGATGGCCGGCTGCAGCCACTGCTGAAACTGCTGCTGAACAGCCGGGAGTGGGTGCCGGTGTTCCTTGACAACCAAGCGTTCGTGCTTGCCAGGTTTACCCCGCAAAACGCCGCGACCATAAGGAACTACGGGCTGGACAAAGACCGGTTCGTTGCCATCCTGACCGGGCTGGCAGCCGATTCTGCCGTATCCCCCCAGAGTTCCGTACGTAATCTGATCCTGTATGCCGACATTCTCAGCTATGGCGGCAGGCAGAAAGACGCCGCGGCAGTGATCCAGAGAGTCGACACCAGCAACCTCCCTCCGGACATCAATGCTTATTTACGCAATTGCTTAAAATCGTAACCCCTTCGCCCATCGCCGCTTCCCTGTGCAAAATCCGCTGCACCCCGTATTCATCCCGACAGAATCAATAAATTATTGCCCGATCATTACAGACAGGCGATCAACTGCTATAATTGTATTTCCAAGGCAGGGCTGGAGCCGACCGTGCCGGATAACAACAGGATAAACAAGGCGTTTTGTCACCAATGCCGTGAAGGAGAAGTCCATGGAGCTGCGCAAGACTCACACAACAATTCTCAGTGAAGGGAATCCCGAGGCGAAGCGGCAGGAGATCCTCGCCTATTTTCACGCCACCTTCGATATCGACGAAAAGCTCTACGACACCCTCAAGTACGACGAAACCTTCTACCGCCGCGCCGACCGCCTGCGCCATCAGCTTATCTTCTACTTCGGCCACACCGCCACCTTCTTCATCAACAAGCTGACCATCGCCAGGGTGATCGACCAGCGGATCAACCCGAAGTACGAGTCGATGTTCGCCGTGGGGGTGGACGAGATGTCGTGGGACGACCTGGACGAGCGGCACTACGACTGGCCGACCAGACAGGAGGTAAAGGCTTACCGGGACAAGGCACGGGCGGTGGTGGACAACCTGATCCGGACCCTGCCCCTCACCCTGCCGATCACCTGGGAATCCCCCTGGTG
>VEOV01000080.1 GCA_012026855.1 Geobacter sp. | reverse complement strand
CCTGCAATTTAATTCGTCTACTATTCAGTTTTCAAAGACCAGTTTCTGTTGCCAGCGCCGCTCAAATTTCGTTGCGGCAAGAAAAGTGACTATACTCAAACACCCTTCCTATGTCAACATCTTTTTTCAACTTTTTTTCTGCCCCCCTCGGCCGCTTTCTTCTGCCGCGCCAAAGGAATCCCGTTTATACCAAGCCAGTCTTTGCCAGTCAACCACTTTTTTTCATTCTTTGCTTCTTTTTTAACAGCTGGCGAACTTGCGCTTCAGATTCAACCATTTACAAACTAGGAAAATATCAGTCGTGCAAAACGGCGCTTGCCAACCTGGACAATATACTCACCGGTAGCCGGCACTTCCAGATTTTCGTCACTGATTTTTTCGCCGTTTATTTTTACACCACCACCCTTAATAGAGCGGCGGCCCTCACTGTTAGACGGGACAAGTCCGGCTATCGCCAGCAGTTTGCAGAGAAGCATATTGCCCTCCTCAGCCGGCAGCTTTAATTCAGGCATTTCGTCAGGAGTCTGATTATCCCGGAACCGCTTCACAAAATTCTCTTCCGCCTGAATTGCTGCGGACTGACCATGATATCTGCCGGCAAGCTCTTTGCCGAGCTGCTTCTTGGCATCCATGGGGTGCAGAACGCGCGCCTTGAGATCTGCCCTGATTTTGTCGATCTCCGCGAGACTGAGGTCTGAGAGAAGCTCATAGTAACGCATCATCAGATCATCGGAAATTGACATGATCTTGCCAAAGATCTCATCAGGCGGATCATTGATGCCGATATAGTTACCAAGCGACTTGGACATCTTGTTGACACCATCAAGTCCTTCCAGCAACGGCACGGTAATTACCGACTGTGGCCTCTGCCCCCACTCCCGCTGCAGCTCGCGACCGACAAGCAGGTTGAACTTCTGATCCGTCCCACCAAGCTCCACATCAGCTTTCATGGCCACAGAGTCGTACCCCTGGATAAGAGGATAGAGAAATTCATGGATGCTTATTGGTAATTGATTCGCGTAACGCTTGCCGAAATCGTCCCTTTCCAGCATGCGTGCCACAGTATAGTGGGCGGCAAGCTGGATCATCTCGGTGGCATTCATCGCAGCAAGCCACTGGGAGTTAAAGACTACTTTTGTTTTAGCTGGATCAAGAACCTTGAAGACCTGCTCTTTGTAGGTTTCGGCATTCCTGAGCACATCCTCGCGGGTAAGGGCCTTGCGGGTTTCCGACTTGCCAGTGGGATCGCCGATCATGCCGGTAAAGTCACCGATCAGAAAATTGACTTCATGGCCGAGTTGTTGAAACTGACGCATCTTCTGCAGAAGAACAGTATGCCCAAGATGGAGATCCGGGGCAGTCGGGTCAAACCCTGCCTTTATCCTGAGAGGTACGCCGGTTGCCAGAGATTTTTCCAGCTTCTCCTCCAACTCCTTCTCAACAAGGATTTCTACCGTACCCCGCTTTATGATTGCCATCTGCTCAGCAACAGTCATCTTTATCACCTCTTATTCACAAGGAATATTTATGCGCTCAATGCCAAGCGCTCTGCCGCTGGTCTCGTCAATTGTCAGGACCACGGCATTCATCCGGATGTCCTTTTTTGCCACTTCAAATTTTGCCGGCAACTGGGTCAGGAACCGGTAAATCGGCTCATCCTTGCGCACGCCGATGACTGAATCAAAGGCACCGGTCATCCCCACATCGGAGATATAGGCGGTACCGGCTGTCAAGAGCCGTTCATCGGCAGTCTGCACATGGGTATGGGTGCCAACGACTGCACTGACCCTGCCATCCAGATACCAGCCCAGGGACGATTTTTCCGAGGTTGCTTCGGCATGGAAATCGACGATGATAATCGGCGTAACCGCCGCCAGAGCTGCCACTTCCCGGTCTGCCGCCCTGAACGGGCAGTCAAGGGCATCCATGAATACACGCCCTTCAAGATTCAGCACTCCTACTTTCACGCCGCCCGGAGTGGTAAAAACGGTACCCCCCTTGCCCGGTGCGCCTTCCGGGTAATTGGCCGGGCGGATGATCCGCTCTTCCTTTTTCAGGTACTCAAGGGCCTCTTTCTTGTCCCAGATGTGGTTGCCGGAGGTAAACAGATGGACTCCGCAGGCAAACAACTCCCTGGCAGATTCCGTAGTAATGCCGAAGCCGCCGGAGGCGTTCTCACCGTTGGCAATAACCATATCGATATTGTAACGGTCCACCAGACGATGCAACTCGCGTGAAACCGCCTGCCGCCCCGGCTTGCCGACTATGTCGCCGATAAAAAGGATATTAACGGGCATATTCGATGGCGCGCGTTTCTCTGATGACATTTACCTTGATCTGACCGGGATAGGTCATGTCAGCTTCTATTTTCTTGGCAATATCCTTGGCAAGCAGAATTGCCCGCTCATCGGATACCTCTTCACTGGAGACCATTACCCTGATTTCACGCCCTGCCTGGATGGCGAAGGCATTGGTAACGCCGCCGAATGAAGTGGAGATTTTTTCAAGATCATCGAGTCGCTTGACATAGGTCTCCATCATTTCACGACGGGCACCCGGTCTTGCACCGGAAAGGGCGTCAGCAGCCTGCACCAGCACGGCAAGCACTGAATTGGGTTTCTCGTCTTCGTGGTGGGCCATGATGGCATGGACGATTTTCGGCGATTCGCCATACTTTCTGGCAAGTTCTGCACCGATAACCGCATGGGAACCCTCAACTTCATGGTCAACTGCCTTACCCAGGTCGTGAAGCAGGCCGGCACGTTTGGCCTGTTTGACGTTGATACCCAGCTCGGCAGCCATGATGCCGCAGAGAAAGGCAACTTCCAGCGAATGCTGATAGACGTTCTGACTGTAGGAAGTTCTGTATCTGAGGCGGCCGATCAGCTTGAGCACTTCCGGATGAATGCCATGGACACCCAGGTCGAATGCTGCCTGCTCCCCTGCTTCCTTGATGGCCAGCTCGACCTCTTCCTCCGCCTTATGCACCACATCCTCGATTCTGCCCGGATGAATCCTGCCGTCGGTAATCAGTTTTTCCAGTGCGATTCTGGCGACTTCACGCCTTACCGGATTGAAGCCGGAGAGGATTACCGCTTCCGGAGTATCGTCGATAATCAGATCGATACCGGTTGCTGCCTCCAGTGCACGGATATTACGCCCTTCACGGCCGATAATCCGGCCCTTCATTTCGTCGGAGGGGAGCGGCACGACAGAGACGGTCCGTTCGGCCACGTATTCACCGGCATAGCGCTGAATCGCCAGAGAGATAATCTCCTTGGATTTCTTGTCTGCCGTTTCTCGCGCTTCCTCTTCAATCACCTTGATCTTTTTGGCAGCATCAAGCTTGGCTTCATCCTCCATCTGGTCCATCAACACAGTTTTCGCTTCAGCAGCAGTCATTCCGGAGATTTTTTCCAGTTTCTGCTTTTGTTCATCGATTAACTGCTCGATTTTTTCAGATTTCTGAGCAAGCAGCTGCTCTTTACCGGCCAAGCCCTGTTCCTTCTTGGCAAACTCGATTTCCCGCTGATCAAACAGGTTGATCTTCTTGTCAAGATTCTCTTCTTTCTGCTGCACTCTTTTCTCCAGAGCCTGCAGATCCCTGCGTTTATCAATACTCTCTTTTTCAAACTCGGCCTATGCCTGGTACACGACATCCTTTGCCTGGATCGCCGCCTCCCTGACTATCGTCTCCGACTCCCTATTAGCATCTTCCAGCAATTTAAGAGCGGTCTCTCCTGCGTTGGCAGCAGTTGCCTCCCCCTTTTTCCTGAAAAAAACAGCACCCACAAAACCTACACCAGCGGCCAGTAGTCCAACTGCAAACAACATAATAATCATAGTTCCAGAGTTCATAAGGGTATCTCCTTTTATTTCAGCAGTGCGGGGGTCACAACCCGCCGCTCTGTTATGATTTTGTCCATCGTTACATCATGGGGCTCGCCTGTTATTGCCTCAACCAACTGACATTCAAAACAGAATGCCATCAGGCGGCCTTTGGTTTCCAGCTGGTGCAGGGCCTTGTCGTAATACCCCTTGCCGTAGCCGATTCTATCCCCGGCAATTGAAAAGGCGACCCCAGGGACAACAATCAGGTCCAGGCTTTCAGCCTCAGCCGTCCCGGCATCTGCCTGCGGCTCAAGAATACCGAATGAGCCGCTATCCAGTTGGCTCTGCGCTTCAAACCTTCTAAAAACAATGCCTTCTGGAGTAACCGCCGGCAAATATACCATTTTGCCGGAAGAGAGTGCATCGGCCAACACCTTGTCAGTGGCAACCTCTCCCCTTACCGGCGAGTAAAGCGCCAATGACTTTGCGGCACAGTACTCAGGAAGTGCTATGAAGGCATTCTGAATTGCCGTTTCTGCTGCAGTCCTCTCGTGCGGAGAAAGTGCAGAGCGACACTTCAGCGCCACTTCTCTCAGCGAACGCTTGGGCATAACAACCTTTTAAACAAGGAATCTGAATAGAGAGGAACAACCTGAAGGAGAGGACATACACCGGGTGGAAAGAGCAAAGCCTTACAGATCAAGGCTTGCGAGTTGACAAACTGAGGGAGACCTATATCAATTTCAGTAAATACAGCCTATATATACAAAGCCCGAAATCGGATCTCCTCGTGATTATCAACAACGGACTCTGCAGGAATACGCCTGAGTCCGGGGAACTTTCCACAAAAACTTCGCTATATGTTAACTCTCCGGGGGACTTCCTCACCCAGAGCCTTGTCAATCTTTGCCGCGATCCTTTGCAAAGCGGCATCACCATCCATGCTGTTTGGAGCGTCACCACGCTGCGCTGCCAGATACGATTCAGCAAGATTAAGCAAAGTAAGCAGCGTCACTAACTGTTGATCGGCATTGGGAAGGGAAACCGCCACTTCTGCCAATCGCTTGTTTATAAACTCCTCAACTGCAGTCACTGCTTCAGCTGAAGCGGAACTCCGCACCTGGATTTCGCGACCAAGGATCCTTATCCGGTGGGATGACTTCGTCAATGTTTCACAACCCCGTCTATCTTTTCAATCAGAGAATCAAGCCTGGACTTCAGCATTTCATGACGCGCTTGCATACGTGCCAACTCTTCCCTGAGGCGAACATTTTCACTCCTGATTTCAGTGTATGCGTCAATGAGACGCTCCACACCATTTTCCACATCAGCAAGAGTTTTCTGATTCATAAATATCCACCTGCGGGGGGTAACACTAGTAAATAAACCTCAAAAAGTCAATGATTTATTGAAAAAGAGCGTCAACAAACTCCCTAGGCTCAAAATCACGCAGGTCTTCGACAGACTCGCCGATACCGATGAATCTGAGAGGGATTTTCAATTCGTTGCAGACAGCCACAACAACCCCACCCTTGGCGCTGCCATCCAGCTTTGTCAAGGCAAGGCCGCTTACGGACGCGACTTCCCTGAAGAGCTTTGCCTGGCTGATCGCATTCTGACCGGTGGCCGCATCAAGCACGAGCAATGTTTCATGGGGCGCCCCAGGGATTTCCCGGCCGGTAATCCGGTAGATCTTTTTCAGCTCTTCCATGAGATTTACTTTTGTGTGCAGCCGTCCGGCAGTATCGATGATCAGGATATCCGACTTCCTTGCCAATGCGGCTTTACAGGCGTCGAAAATAACCGCAGACGGGTCAGCCCCCTCCTTGTGGCGCACCAGATCCACACCGCAGCGCTCTGTCCAGATTGCCAACTGCTCCGAAGCTGCTGCCCTGAAGGTATCTCCGGCTGCCACCAGCACCCGCTTGCCGCTCTGGGTGTATCTGGCGGCAAGTTTACCGATGGTTGTGGTTTTGCCTACGCCGTTCACTCCGATAACCATGATGACAAACGGTGCCGCTGTATCAGGATTAAGCGGTATGGCATAGGGGGCGATCCGCGCATGGATATCCTCCTTGAGTGCCCGCCGCAAGGCATCGCCGTCCTGCAGTTCATTCCTGTCCAGCCGCTTTTCAAGGCTTCTGACAAGCTCCACAGTCGTCGTCACACCAATGTCAGCCGAGATCAGGATTTCCTCCAGCTCTTCCAGGGTATCGGCATCGATCTCCTTTTTCCCCAGCAGCAGCCTGTCAATGCCACCAAGCAAGGATTCGGACGTCTTGCTGAGCCCCTGCTTGAGCCTTTCGAAAAAGCCCCCTTTTGGTTTTTCCTGGGTCTGCACTGCAGTAGGTGCCGCTTCTGCAGCAGCTGCAGCATTATCAGCATCCGTCGCCCCGGTCAGCTTTCCCAGCAGATTACCGAAGAAACCCCTGTTTTCCGCCATCAGTATATCTCCCTGTACATCCGTGCCAGCGCCGCCTCAAAATGCCGGATCGCCAGCCCGATAATGGCGCTTTTATCCAGCGTCATTACCAGAAAATAATCTGCACCGACAGGACCGGTAAGCAGATGCCGCTCTTCGGTAGAGATCACGGTATGCTTGAGCTCGCCAGCATCCATCTTCTGGTGCGCCTCTTTCATCAGGTTCAGCAGAATCCCCTTATGGGCGCCGATTACCTTCAGGTCAAACACGTCATAGAGGCAGCACTGCTCGACAGATTCGCCCTCCCAGTCGGCCAGAATGGCACCGGTGGCTCCTGGCACGGCATCCATCAACTCCTTAAGTATCATCTTGAATGGCACGAACTTACTCCTGAAACGAATAAATCTTGGAATTTACTGCAACTTCACCGAGACCAGCTTTGAGACTCCCGGCTCCTCCATGGTCACGCCGTACAGGGTATCGGCAACCGCCATGGTGGTCTTGCTATGGGTTATGAGAATAAACTGGGAAAAAGCCGACATCTCGCGGATCATCTCGTTAAACCGGCCGATATTGGCGTCATCCAGCGGCGCGTCGACCTCATCCAGCAGGCAGAACGGCGACGGTTTGATCAGGAAGATGGAGAAAATAAGAGCCACGGCAGTGAGCGCCTTCTCGCCGCCGGAAAGGAGTGATACGTTCTGCAGCTTTTTGCCGGGAGGCTGGACAATGATGTCCAGACCGGTCTCCAGCATGTCATCCTCGTTGGTAAGTTTCAGCTCAGCCTTGCCGCCACAGAACAGTCGCGGGAAAACATCCTTGAACTTCTCGTTCACCAGTTCGAATGTCTCGGCAAAACGCTTGCGGGTCGTGCGGTTAATCCGCTGTATCGCCTGCTGCAGGGAGTTGAGGGACTCTTCAAGGTCTGCTTTCTGCGCGGCCAGGAAGTTATGCCGCTCATCCAGCTCCTGGTACTCCTCTATGGCAGTCAGGTTGACTTCACCAAAATCCTCCACCTGCTTTTGCAGCGACTCCAGCCTTGCCGACATCTGCTCTTCATCGAATGCCACGTCAGGATCAGGGGGGGGCAGTTCAGCCGGGTTCATCCTGAAGCGATCTCTCAACTGGAGAGAGGTATTCTCCAGTTCCAGCTCAAGGGTAGAGTGTCTTAAAACGGCTTCTGACGCCTGTCGCCGACAGGACTCCTCCTCCTCTTTCAAGGCTTTCAGCAGCGCCTCCTCGCCCCTCAGTCTGGCTGAGTCCTCATCATAGGCTGCCCGGACAAATTGCAGCTGGGACTCTTTTGCTGCCTGCTCCAGAGTCATGCTGTTAAGCTGTTTTTCAGCTTCCCCTGCTTCCTCTTTAAGTTTGACAAGGGCATCACGACAGCGGTTAGCTTCCTCCTGCTGTCGCTGCAGCTTCTCCTGAAGAGATGTCGCCAACGCCTCCACCCTTGCTATGGCAGTTCTGGCAGACTCCTGCTTCTCCTTGAGTGCCGCGGCAGCCACCTTCATTGCCGTAACCTCACCCCTGACAGCATCCATCTCCCGGCGCCTGGCAGCAAGATCATTCTGAATTGTGGCTATCTCGTTCTCTATCCCAGTTTTGAGCAGTTCCGATGCCTGTTTCCTCGCCCCGGACTCAACCAGCTCATCATGAAGATGCTCCTTCTCCTCAAGGACCTGGGCATCTTCATGCCCCTTGAGTACCAGCCGCTCTTCGAGCCGGTGCACCTCTTCCCTAGAGCGTTGCAGATCCTTCTCATGGGCAAGGACCTGCAGCTCTGCCAGGCGATGCTCCTGTTTCAGACCCTGCAGTTTCTGCTCGGCTTCAGCACAAGTCCTAGACAGATCAGACCTAGCGGCAACCAGCGCCTCAGTCTGCTGATCGCAGGCGATTTTTCTGGCAGCCAGCACACGGATTTCCCGTTTCTTGTGAATCAGCCCCTGCTGAGCCTGCTCCTTGGAACCGGCAGTAACCATGCCGCCGCCATAGGCCAGATCTCCATGCAAGGTTACGAACCTGTTTTCCGGATGCTGCCTGGCAAGTGTTATGGCCGTCTCCAGATCGGGAGCAAGCATTACTCCATGGAGCAGCGCCTCACAGAGCCGGCTGTGCGATTCGGGAATTTTCAGTCTAGAGAGCAGAGGCTCGGTACCGGCAGGCGCCGGCAGCGGCTTGCGACCGGGCAATGATTGCAGCATGAAACCGCAACGTCCGCCACCACTGTTCTTCAGGTGCCTGACAGCTGCATGCACCGACTCCTCATCACCGGCCAAAAGTGCTTGCAGGCGACTGCCGAGCACAGCTTCAACAGCAGCTTCAAGCTCTTCATCCACCTCAAGCGAGTCGGCCAGAACCCCGTTGAAACGGCTCTTGAAGCCATCTGCCAGCATAAGGTTGCGCAACCCCTGGCCGTAACCGGCGAATTGAGCCTCCAGTTCCTGCAACGAGTTTAGCCGGGAGGTGACGCTGCTCTGTTCGCTGCGGCTTTTCTGCAGCTCCAGCTCAACGGCGGCAAGTTCAGCACGGTTCTTGTCGAGGGAGGCCGAAATCTCGGCTATTGACGCAGTTAGAGCGGCAAACCTGTCCTTCTCCTGGCCGAGTTTCTCCCCGAACAGAGCTGAACGCTCCTGGGCCTGCAGGAGTGAAGTTTTAAGTCCGGCCTCCTCGCTGGCACTTCTGGCAATGCGCTCGCTAAGCATCTCCAGACGGCGCGTTGCCGTGCTCTGCTGGTTTGCCGCCTGGGTAATCTCTCCAACCAGGCTGAACAGCCGCTTGCGGCTCTCCTCAAGGGACGCGGCTGCTGCCCGCTCGGTCGCTGCCAGCTCATCAAGCTGGCGCTCTTTCAGTTCAAGAGCCTCCTGCCCACCGAGGGAATCGGTAAAATACTCTCTGCCTCTCAGCTCCAGCAGAGCCTTCTCAGCGTCTGCATCGGCAATCTGTTTCTGCAGCTGGAGCAGCTCCTCACCGGCCTTGGCAGACTGGCTCTCAAGGGAAGCGACCTCTTTGCGCTGATATTCCAGCCGGTTTTCGGCAGCTTGCAGTTCACCCCGGCTCCGGAAAATCTCTTCCTGAAAAGCGGTCAGTCCCTTTTCGCCATCGAGCAGTGCCAGGCGCATGGCATCAATGGCAACCTCTTTTGCCTGCAGCTGGCCAGCAGCCGCCACAACACTCTGCTCGGTTTTTGCGACCTCGCCGGCAGACAGCTCTCTCTGGGCAGACAGCTCGAAATAACGGCGTGTGGCAAAGAACAGCTCGATGCCGCGCTGCTCCTCACGCACCGCACGGAACTTTTCAGCCCTTTTGGCCTGCCTGTGGAGAGAGCCGAGCTGCCGCTTGACTTCGCCGACCACATCACCGATGCGGAGCAGGTTCTGGCGGGTAGCCTCTATCTTTTTGAGCGCAATCTGCTTGCGTGACTTATACTTGGTCACACCGGCAGCCTCTTCGATGAGAAAGCGTCGCTCTTCAGGCTTTGCCATCAGGATCATGCCGATGCGACCCTGCTCGATGATGGAGTAAGCACGAGTACCGACACCGGTATCCATGAACAGCTCGGTTATATCCATGAGCCGGCAGGGCGTCCGGTTCAACAGGTATTCACTCTCCCCGTCACGGTAAAGCCGCCTGGTAACCTGAACCTCGGAATAGTTCAAATATTTTGCCGGCACCCTGCCGTCGTCAGTGGAGAAGATCAGGGACACTTCGGCCATGCCCAGCGGCTTGCGTGACTCGCTGCCGCCGAAGATAACATCCTCCATAGCACGGCCGCGCAGATTCTTGGCAGACTGCTCCCCCATGACCCAGCGAATGGCATCAACAACGTTCGACTTGCCGCAACCGTTCGGGCCGACAACCGCCGTAACCCCTGCAGGAAAGTCAAAAGATGCTTTCTCGACAAAAGATTTGAAACCCGATATTTCAAGCCGCTTGATTTTCACGCTCTTTCAGGTCCTTATCCAGCTAAAATCGTTGCATCCTAGCCTAAATCATCAATACCGGTCAATCACAAAAGCCCTGAACAACCCTTCCTCATTGCAGAGTTCGGCTGCTGGAGCTATACTCCAAAAATGCTGTCTTGATCAAACCGGAAGAGGAAATAATGCTGCCTGTACGACGGCTGTTAAAAATGTTGCTTCTACTGCTGCTCGGTGCTGTCGCACTGCTTGCAGTGGCCTACTTTGTTATCCTCAAAGTGGTAGATCTCGACACCTACAAGGAGCAGATCCTCGCACAGCTGCAGGAAACCCTCAAGCGGCCTGTCAGCTATGCCACGGGGCGGCTCTCATTCAGTTACGGCCCGGCATTTTCCTTTGACAAACTGGAGATCGGTGAACCGGACGGCACTGAGAAATTCATTTCCGTAGAAAGATTTACCTGCCGACTTGACATCCTCCCCCTGCTAAGAAAACAGATTGCCATCCACGGACTGGTTGCCGAAAAACCTCTGATCCGCCTTGAGCGCAAGGCCGACGGCAAATTTAATTTTTCTGACCTGCTTGAAGCCAAAGCCGGTGGCAACAAGATCGGCGGCATAAAAGTAAGAAACGGCAATATCACTGTTATTGACCGGGCAGTCCAACAGGAGCCCCTTGTCACCCAGCTGCAGAAAGTTGACCTGTCACTGGAGCACCTTGGCAGAGGCAAAAGAAACCACATCAAGCTGTCGGCAGCTCTTGGCAATGGTACTGGCGGTTCTGTCACGCTCAGTGGCAAACTGAATCTGTCTCCCGAGTCACAGCCGTTGACGGATTCGACCCTGGATGCGGTGCTTTCTACCAAGGGGGTAGATGCAGGGCATTTCTGGCCCTATTACGGCTCCAAAATGCCATTCAAGAAGCTGTTAGGCAGCTTCAGCACTGACAGCGAACTCAAAGGCAAGCTTGCCGACTTCAAGGCCAGCGGTAAAATGTCGGCCACTTCGGTAAAATTCGATTACCAGCCGATCTTCAAAGCTCCGCTCACCCCCAAAAACATCAAAGTCAAATACAGCCTGGAAGTCAATCCAAGAGATGTCAACATCAATGCGGTTGAAGTTAACATTGACGGGGCAGAGATTAAAGGCAGCTGCGCAATCAGGGACTACCGGAGCAGTGATCCGCGCATCACCGCCCAGGCAGTCTCCAACGAGATGAATTTCAGCCGTTTTCACCAGTACATTCCCTACGGCATTATCGTCAAGCATGTAGCTGCCTGGATTGAGCAGCATATCCAGGGAGGCAATTACAAGCTGCTGGACGGCAGACTCGACGGCCGGGTCAGCCAGATTCTCCACATGGAAAAAGAGCCGAACTACAACGTTCTCTTTATCAACGCCCGGGTGGAAAAGGGGGTTGTCAGCTACGGCAGCTCTGTACCGACCTTCAACAACATCCAGGGATCACTTGAATTGAAGGGGAAAGACTTCTCACTGCACGGGATGTCCGGCAACTTCGGCTCTGCGCCGCTCACCCTGGAGGGGAAGATAACGGACTACCCGCTGGATTCCCCCAGCGCCTACCCCTTCAAGATGGCCATCAGCCCGGGCAGACAGGAAATCGCCTTGCTTCTCGGCAAGGAAACAGCCAGCCGCTTCAGCTATAGCGGCAGTTCAGCACTCCATCTCGCTGGTGAAGGCTTCTTTACGGGCTACAAACTTTCCGGCGACTGGAACCTTACGCCAGCGGCCTTTTCCTATGCCGATCTGCTGGCAAAACCGGTCGGCACGGCTGCGTCAATCAGTTTCAGGAGCACGCTCACCCCTGCAGAGACCACACTCAACTCGGCACGCTGCAATCTGGCAACACTCTCGCTGGACCTGTCAGGCAAGTACCCTTTTGCCTCAAACAAGGGGCTGGACATCGCCATAAACAGCAACAGCTTTCCAGCTGAGACCATCGCCTCGATGAGCCAGCGGCTCGGCAAGTATCAACCATCCGGCCGGGCGCAGCTCTCGGTTCGCGGCACCCAGCCTGACAAGTCAAAGGATATGCGCTGGCAGGGTTCTGCAGCGCTCAGCAACGCCTCAGTGCGCTTTTCCCCCACAGCCCAACCGGTGTCGGCAATCACAGGCAATATCTCCTTCGACGAAAATTCCATGGAGAGTTCACAGCTCAGCGCAAGAGTCGG
>VEOV01000197.1 GCA_012026855.1 Geobacter sp. | reverse complement strand
ATCGGCATCATCTACGAATCCCGTCCCAATGTAACTGCCGATGCCGCCGCGCTCTGCCTCAAGGCGGGCAATGCTGTCATCCTGCGGGGCGGCTCGGAGGCGATCAACTCCAACCTGGCTATAGCAGGCGTTCTGCAGGGGGAGATGGCAAAAGCGGGCGTCCCGGAAGCGGCACTGTCGCTCATTCCTTTCACCGAGCGGGAAGGGGTGCTGGAGATGCTCAAGCAGGAGGAGCTGATCGACCTGATCATCCCCCGTGGCGGCGAAAGCCTGATCCGCTTTGTGGTGGAAAATTCCCGTATTCCGGTCATCAAGCACTACAAGGGGGTTTGCCACATCTTTGTCGACAACCATGCCGATATCCCCATGGCCGGCAAGATTGTGGTCAATGCCAAGACCCATAGACCGGGGGTCTGCAATGCCCTGGAGACCCTGCTGGTGCATCGTGACATCGCCCAGGAGTTCCTGCCGCGAATCGGCGAGGCGCTCAAGGCCCTCAAGGTGGAGCTGCGCGGCGACGAGACCGTCTGCGGCATTCTCAAAGAGGCGGTTCCTGCTACCGAAGACGACTGGTATGCCGAATATCTGGAACTGATCCTGGCAGTCAAGGTGGTGGACAGCATGGATGAAGCCATTGCCCATATCAACCGCTACGGTTCACTCCATACCGAATCGATCATCACCTCGGACTACGCCAACTCCCAGCGCTTTATCCGTGAGGTCAATTCCAGCACCGTCATGGTCAATGCCTCCACCCGCTTTGCCGATGGCGGCGAACTGGGACTGGGCGCCGAGATCGGCATCTCCACCACCAAGCTGCACTCCTTCGGCCCCATGGGGCTGGAGGATCTGACCACCACCAAGTTCATCGTCTATGGCAGCGGGCAGATCAGGCAATGAAGGGTGTAGTTTACAGATGAAACTCGGCATCCTCGGCGGGACATTCAACCCGATACATAACGCCCATCTGCAGATTGCCCGGGAGGTACGAAGCCGGCTGCAGCTGGACCGCATCATCTTCATTCCCGCTGCAACCCCGCCCCACAAGGAGCTTGACGGCGACATTGCCTTCAGCGACCGGCTGACCATGGTTGAGCTGGCCATTGCTGCTGAGCCCTGTTTTGACGCCTCGGACATCGAGGCGCAGCGCGGCGGCCGCTCCTATTCGGTGGATACCCTTACCCAGCTGCAGGCGCTGCACCCGGCTGACCAGCTGTTTTTTATCATCGGCAGTGACTCCTTCCTGGAGATTGCCTCCTGGTATCGCGCCCCGGAAATCTTCACCCTGTGCAATATCGCAGTGGTGGAGCGGCCCGAGGCACGGGTGACCGACCTCCTGGCCGCGCTTCCTGTTGCCATGGGGGGCGATTTCTGCTATTATCCCGACGAAATGCGCCTGGCCCACCGGTCAGGCTTTTCCGTTTATTATCTGCCCGGCACACCTTTGGCAATCTCATCCAGCGAAATTCGCAGTCTCGTCCGCACCGGCCAGTCGATCCGCCAGCTGGTGCCGGCCGCGGTCTGCGACTATATTGCTGCAAAAAGGATCTATCAGCATGACCGTTAAACCCAAACCGACCATCTCTACCGACGACCGGGCAATGAAGTGCGCTGCCCTGGCGCTGGAAAAAAAGGCATTCGATGTCAAGGTGCTTGATATCAGGGGAATCTCCACCATTGCCGACTACCTGGTGATTGCCACCGGCAGCTCGGACAAGCAGGTGGTTGCCATTGCCGACTCAATTCGCACCGGCCTGAAGAAGTACGGCAAGGCCCTGGATGTTGAAGGGGCAAAAGAGGGTAAATGGGTTGTCATCGATTACGGTGATGTTATTGTCCATGTCTTTTACTCCGAGCTCCGCTCCTACTACAATCTTGATGAACTCTGGAGCAGCGCCCGGCGGGTGGAGATACCGGAAGAGTACCTGTGGGAGCATAAGGAACCGTGAAGCTCCGTCTCATCTGGGTCGGCAAGAGCCAGGAGGCCTGGGTCAGGGCCGGTATCGACGAGTATGCCGGCAGAGTCAGGCGCTATGCCCCGCTGGAGATCGTTGAGGTGAAAGAGGAGAAAGGGGCGTCGGCAGAGCTGCAGCAGCAGCGGGAAGGGGAGCGGATCATGAAGCTGCTCTCCAAAGGGAGCAGGCTGCTGCTGCTGGATGAGACCGGTCAGCAGCTGACCTCAAGGGAGTTTGCCGCCCTTGCCGGCCGATACCGGGACAACAGCACCCAGGAACTCTGTTTTGTCATCGGCGGCGCCTACGGTTTTTCCCCTGAACTGCGCAGTATGGCAGAAGGGAGCATTGCCCTTTCCAGGATGACCTTCACCCACCAGATGGTCCGCCCTTTCTTTCTCGAACAGCTCTATCGCGCTTTTACCATTCTGAATAATGAATCTTACCACCATTGATCCGAGGTAAAAATATGTCCAGAGAACCGCTCCTGCTGATGATCCTCGACGGCTGGGGGATCAACCCTTCCAGTGAAAACAATGCCGTTGCCCTGGCTGCCAAGCCGAATCTTGACCGGCTGCTGGCCGAGTACCCCCATGTGCCTATCTTTACTTCCGGCATGGCAGTTGGTCTGCCGGATGGTCAGATGGGTAACTCCGAAGTCGGCCACCTCAATATCGGCGCCGGGCGGATTGTCTACCAGGACCTGACCCGGATCAGCAAGTCCATTGCTGATGGAGATTTTTTCAGCAATCCCGTGCTGCAAGAGTGTCTTGTCAAGACAAGGGCTGGCGGCGGCCGGCTGCACCTGTGCGGACTGGTGTCGGACGGCGGGGTCCACTCCCACAACACCCACCTCTACGGACTGCTGGAACTGGCCAGACGCAGCGGTATCAACGAGGTTTTCATCCACTGCCTCATGGACGGCCGGGACACTCCCCCCAAGAGCGGTGGTGATTACATTGCCGCACTGGAAGCAGAGATCAGCCGGATTGGCGTCGGCAGCATTGCCACGGTCAGCGGCCGCTATTACGCCATGGACCGTGACAATCGCTGGGACCGGGTCGAAAAGGCCTACCGGGCAATCGTCTCCGGGATCGGCGAGGAGGCTGCTTCGGCTGCCGCTGCCGTGCAGAACTCCTATGACAGGGAGCTGACCGACGAGTTCATCCTGCCGACAGTCATCACCGGAGCCGGCGGCACGGTTAAGGATGGTGACGGTTTCATTTTCTTCAATTTCCGCTCCGACCGGGCGAGGGAGATTACCAGGGCGCTGGCGCTCCCCGATTTTGACGGTTTCAACAGGCCGAGCCCGCCAAAGCTCGCCGCCTATGTCTGCATGACCGAATACGATGCCACCTTTGGCCTCCCCATCGCCTTTGCGCAGGAGCAGCTGACCAATATTTTCGGCGACGTCCTGGCAAAGGCCGGCAAACGGCAGCTCAGGATTGCCGAGACCGAAAAGTACGCCCATGTCACCTTCTTCTTCAACGGCGGCGTAGAAGAGCCGTTCCCCCTGGAGGAGCGTGCCCTCATTCCGTCGCCGAAAGAGGTCGCCACCTATGACCAGAAGCCGGAGATGAGTGCCTACCCGGTGACCGACCGGTTGCTGCAGCTGCTCGACGAGGAGCGCTTTGACGTCATTATCCTCAACCTGGCCAACTGCGACTTGGTGGGGCATACCGGCAAGCTTGAGGCGGCCATAAAGGCAGTGGAGGCTGTGGATGCCTGTGTCGGTAGGATCATTGCCGCCATTCTGGCAAAGGGTGGGGCGGCCCTGATTACCGCCGACCATGGCAATGCCGAGCAGATGGTTGATGAGACTGGCGGCCCGCAGACTGCCCATACCACCAACCCGGTCTGGCTGATACTGGTGGATGACAAGCGAAAGGGAGCTGTCCTGAATACCGGGGGGAAACTGGCTGACCTGGCGCCGACCATGCTGGCGATGCTCGGGCTGCCAAAACCGCTGGAGATGAGCGGCGAGAGCCTGCTCAAGGGATAATTTGCAATCAAAGTAACGCTGCTGCGTAAATTCCAACCAAGGAGAAGAACATATGTCTCAAGGCAAAAAACCGGAACTCACCTTCAAGTACATTTACAACTACAGCTACAATCCCGTCTATGTCAACGGTGCCCACGGCGGCTTGTCGCCCCGCGGCGAGCTGGTGATGAACTTTTATCTTGAGCGGCCGCCGCTGCCGGAAGAGATCTAGCATGAAATCAACCCGTACGGCACCATCGGCAATGTCTGCGGTGAGGAACCGAAGAACCTGAATAACAGCATGGTCCGCTTCATCGACAACGGTGTCATCCTCAATTTCGAGTCGGCCAGGAACCTGTACTTCTGGTTGGGGGAGAGACTGCAGGAGATGGAATCGGTGGAGAAGGCCAAGGCGGCCATGAATTTCCCGGTCAAGGATTCTGAAATTACCCATTAAGAAAAGACCATAAAAGCAGGCGGCAGCATGGACAACCCTCTATTTTCTGTTACAAGGAAGATAGAGGGTTTTCTCATTTGCGGAGAGCAACCATGGCTGAAAACATCAAACTGCTCTGTGTTGACGATGAAAGAAATGTGCTCAGGGCTCTTGAACGGATCTTCATGGATGATGACTACGAGATCCTGACGGCGATTTCCGGCGAGGACGGCCTGGCAGTGCTTGCCGAAAACAGTGATGTCCAGGTGGTTATTTCCGATTTCCGCATGCCAGGCATGAACGGGGTGGAGTTCCTTCGCCAGGTCTGTGAAAAATACCCGGATACAGTGCGGATCGTCCTCTCCGGCTATGCTGACACCGGGGCCGTTGTCTCGGCGATCAACGAGGGGCAGATCTACAAGTTTGTTTCCAAGCCGTGGAGCGATGAGGAGCTGAGGCAGACCGTTGCCAAAGCGGTTGAGGCGTTCTCCCTGCATCGGCAGAACCGGGCGCTGGCAGCAGAACTGGAGACGCTGAGGAGAGAGATGGAGCTGCTGAAGAGCCGCATGTCTGGTGCAGGAAGCTAACGCCATGATCGAATACAGCGAAGCGGAACAGAGAATGGTGTTGAAGCTGGTCTACTACGGACCGGCAATGTCCGGCAAGACCACCAATCTGCTGACCCTGCATGAACTGTTGCCGCGCCAGGGACGTGGCGACCTGATGGTGCTGGACACGGCGGACGACCGGACAATTTTCTTCGATCTTCTGCCGTTTTTTCTTGTCGCCCCCAGCGGTCTGAAAATCAAACTGAAAGTTTTCACCGTCCCCGGGCAGGTCAAGCATGATGCCACCCGTAAAGCGGTGCTGCAGCGGGCCGATGGAGTTGTTTTCGTCGCCGATTCCCAGTTGTGCGAGCAGGCCAATAATGGGGCCAGTTTCGATAACCTTGAGCAGAACCTGTCCCTGGTCGGCCAGGATATCGGTTCGATCCCCCTGGTAATCCAGTTCAACAAGCGGGACCTGCCGGATGTTATCAGCGAAGCCGAGGTGAAACGAATCTGGGAGCCGACCGGCATACCGCTCCACTTCAGTGCAGCTCTCAAGGGCGCCGGGGTTGTGGAGACTTTCAGCACTGTTAGCGCAATGGTCTATGATCACGTCGACGCGAGATTTTCTCTGGCAGCGTTCCACGGGCTGACGCGGGACGACTTCCTGGCGCAGATCGTCAGGAGCAGCGGGGCAGACGGATGAACAGTTCACGGGAGGCAATAAATTATGTGGTCGGCCAGGAACTCTCTCTGCTGGAGCTTCTGCAGACCTTTGACATCAAGGGTCTGTTGCGCGGCGCTCTTGAAGGGGGGGCCGTAGAGGCGGCAATTCTCCTTGCTGACGGCTCGGTTATCTGCTCTGTTGGTAAGCAGCCTGGTGGCGCCGAGCTCAGGGAGATTCGCCAGCAGCTGCTGCTGGAAGGGGAACCGGCCGGCTATCTGCTGGTCAGGGGGGGGCAGGGCGACAGCTCCCTTGAAGGCATTGCCGCAATGCTGAAGATGACCGTGGACATGGTGATCACCAACAACCTGAAGAGGATGCTGACTGCGCAGATGCACTCCTCACTGGTGACCAAGACCTACGATGAGCTGCTGAGCAAGAACCTGGCCCTGTCGGCATCGGAGGCCAGGTACCGGGAGCTGGCCGAGAGCCTGGAAGTGAAGGTAGCGGAGCGGACGAAGGAGCTGGCGGCCGCCCAGGTCAAGCTGCTGCAGCAGGAGAAGCTGGCGTCAATCGGCCAGCTGGCCGCCGGCGTCGCCCATGAGATCAACAACCCGATCGGTTTCATCAACAGCAATCTTGTCACCATGAAGAAATATGTGGCGCGCCTGCTGGAGATGCTTGACTGGCTGGAGAGCCAGGTTGGGGCCGGGTCTGCTGATGCTGCCGGAGTCGAGGAGAAGAAACGGTCGCTCAAGATCGGCATTGTGACCGAAGATGTCTGGGATCTCCTTGACCAGAGCCTTGCCGGAGCTGAACGGGTCAGGAAGATCGTGGCCGATCTCAAGGGTGTCTCCCATGTGGATGAAACCGGGGTGAAGAGCTTCAACATTCGCCATGAGGTCGAACAGACCCTTGCGGTCATAAAAAATCTGCTCCCCCCTGATGCCGAGGTAAACACGGCTTTCAGCGAGACCCCGCCGGTTGCCGGCAGCGGAGCTCTTTTCTGTCAGGCCCTGGAGAATAT
>VEOV01000031.1 GCA_012026855.1 Geobacter sp. | reverse complement strand
CGGCACGGTCAGCACCATCTGGGGGAGCCCCATCGCCGGCGCCACCGCACTCAAGGATGCGGTGGAATTCTCCAAGCGGTGGCTGGAGATCGGCGCCCACGACATCGAGCATGCCGACCATGACGGCAGCGCCTCGGCCCCCGACGTCTACCGCTATTTTTCCATGATCCTGGACGCCCTGCCGGAGACCCGGCTGCACATTGCCCATTTCCACGAGACCAAGCGGGTCGCTTCCGCCTCGGTGCTGGCGGCGCTCCAGGCCGGCATCACCAATTTCGAGGCAACCCTGGGGGGACTGGGTGGTCAGCCGGCCAACTTCCTGGACGACTGTCCGGTGAAGGGTACCGGTGACTACTACTACAAGGACCCCCGCTTTGTGGGGCTGGTGACCCTGGAGGACACCCTGGTGCAGATCGACGAAATGGGGATCGACCATGGCTGGGATCTGGACCGGGTGCTGGTGCTCGGCCGGCAGCTGGAGAAGACCTTCGGCCGCAAGCTCCGCTCCGAGGCAATCATCAACGGCAGAACCGAGAAGAACGGTCACCCCCAGTTCGGCAGGCCGGGGCTGGCCAAGGCCAAGGAGGCGGCCGGCGAAGCTCCGGGGCAGAAGTTCCCCTGACAGGCGGTCACAATTCTTCACCAGTTGAGCAGGGAGGTTATTGATGGCCGATGTTTATGCCGCGATTGCCGAAGCGGAAGAAGCTGTCCAGGAGCGGCTGGCAGCCGTGCTGGAACGGAGGGCAGCCGATCACCAGCAGATCGGGATGCTGCGGGCCTATCTGGCTGACCTTGAGCTGCCCGATGGCGCCGAAGCACTTGAGATTGGCTGCGGCACCGGGCCGGTCAGCCGGGAGCTGGCCACACGCCCCGGCATCAGGCGGGTGGTCGGCGTCGATCCATCGCCGGTGTTTCTTGCCACGGCCCGTACCCTGGGGAGTTCACTGCCGCATCTCAGCTTCATCGAAGGTGATGGCCGCTCGCTCCCCTGCAGCGACAGCAGCTTCGATGCCGTCATTTTCCACACCACCCTCAGTCATGTCCCCCACCCCCAAGCTGCCCTGGCCGAGGCTTTCAGGACTCTGCGCCCCGGCGGCATCCTATCCGTATTCGATGGCAACTACTCCTCAACCACCCTGGCCACCGGGGATTTCGACCCGCTCCAGGCCTGTGCCAATGCCGCCATGGACGCCCTGGTGCATGATCGCTGGCTGATCCCCCGCCTGCCCGGCCTGCTCAGGGAGGCAGGTTTTACCATCACCGGTCAGCGGAATTTCGGCTTCGTGGAAACAGCGGCTCCCGATTACATGCTTACCATGGTTGACCGCGGGGCGGACGTGCTGGCGGCAGCGGGACGCATTGGCCCTGAACTGGCAACGGCGCTCAAGAATGAGGCGCGCCACCGCATTGCCAGCGGCAGTTTTTACGGAGCCATTGCCTACTGCAGCATGCAGGCAAAAAAATAGCCCCTGCAACGGCATTAAGCCGTAGCAGGGGCTCTGTTCCCTTCTATTCAGACAGGTCTGTCAGGCAATCTTGATGACAATCTTGCCGAAGTGACGATCCTCTTCCATCATTCGATGGGCTTCCACCACCTGGTCAAGGGTAAAGACCTTTTCGATAATCGGCACGATGGTCCGGTCGGCAAACTTGGGCAGAGCGGTTCTGATGAACTCGGCGACGATTTCACCCTTGTCCTTGACCGGACGGGAGCGGAGCACCGAGCCGATGATCTGCTGGCGCTTGACCATCATCAGTGCCAGGTTCAGCTCGGCCTTGATGCCGCTGATGACACCGATAATCACCAACCGGCCGGCGTAGCCGAGGGAGTTCATGTTCGGTGCCAGATACTTGGCCCCCACATGGTCGAGGATGACGTCGACCCCCTTCTTGTTGGTGAATTCCTTGACGATTTCAGTGAAATCCGGGTTCTCCTTGAAGTTGACGACCAGATCCACACCCATCCCCTTGACCCGGTCAAGTTTATCAGGGGAAGCGGTGACAATCAGTTTGGTGTTGGGCACCAGCGCCTTGCAGAGCTGTACCCCAGCCATATTGACCCCGCCGCCGCCACCGTGGATGATGGCTGTGTTGTTGTCTTTCAGGCCGCCGACCATGAACAGGTTGAGGAAGGCGGTGATGTAGGATTCGCACACGCAGGCCGCCTCTTCGAAGCTCATGCTCTCCGGGATCGGCATCAGGTGACTGGCATAGGCCACGGCAAATTCAGCGTAGGAACCGCCCCCCACCAGGGTCATGACCCGGTCGCCCACTTTCCAGCCCGTAACCCCGGCACCAAGCTCTTCAATAACGCCGGCCACTTCCAGACCGAGAATGGTGGAATCCCCCGGCGGCGGCGGGTAGTTACCCATGCGCTGCACCAGGTCCGGACGGTTGACCGAGGTGGCATGGACCTTCAGCAGTACCTGCCCTTCAGCTGCCACCGGCTTGTCAGCCTCGCCAATCTTCATGACCTCAACGCCACCAAAACCATCCATCAAAACTGCTTTCATATCCAAACCTCCCATGGGATTATTAACGGAATTGTTCTGTTTGATACACGTTAGCCGCTTCAGTGTCAACCATGATAACCCTGCGGATAAAAAAAGAGCGGCATCGCTGCCGCTCTTGGTTGTGTCTATCTGTCGTGCTGTTACTTGCGGGAAGCCTTGGAGGCAACCTGCACCCTGATTAACGATCTCTCCAGGGCAGCTTCGTAGACTTTGAACTGCTTGTCTTCGGGAGAAAGCTTCTTGAGCATGTCCTCGGCGCGCCCCATGGCAGCCTTGGCACGCTCCAGGTCGATCTCGTCGGCCTTTTCAGCAGTCTGCACGAGCACAGTTGCCTTGTCGTCCTCCACCTCGAAGTAGCCCCAGTTCACCGCCATGTGGTGGACAACACCATCCTGCTTGTAGGTGAACTCACCGATGTTGAGAGAGGAGAGAAACGGCGCATGCCCGGGCAGCACGCCGAACTCGCCGAGTTTACCGGTTGCGGTAATCTCATCGACCTCTTCGGAGAGAACTTTCTTTTGCGGAGTTACCAGTTCAAGTTTAAGTTTTTCTGCCATATATACCTCAAGGCTCTTGGGCTGGCTTTTGACCCGGACTTTACCGGAGTCTGGAGCCGGACACCCCGTGCCTGACTTAATTATGCTGCCAGTTTCTTCGCCTTCTCAATGGCTTCTTCAATGGTACCGACCATGTAGAAAGCCTGCTCAGGCAGATCGTCGTACTTGCCGGCAACGATTTCCTGGAAACCCTTGATGGTGTCTTTCAGCTCAACGTAAACACCAGGTGTACCGGTAAAAGCCTCGGCAACGTGGAACGGCTGTGACAGGAAGCGCTGGATCTTTCTGGCGCGGGAAACAACCAGTTTGTCATCCTCGGAAAGCTCGTCCATACCGAGAATGGCGATGATGTCCTGGAGGTCCTTGTAGCGCTGAAGAACGTACTGTACCGAACGGGCAACAGCGTAGTGCTCTTCACCAACAACCTGGGGATCAAGAATCCGTGAAGTGGAGTCGAGCGGGTCAACGGCCGGGTAGATACCGAGCCCGTCGATCTGACGGGAAAGAACGGTGTTAGCGTCAAGGTTCGCGAAAGCGGTAGCAGGAGCCGGGTCAGTAAGGTCGTCGGCAGGTACGTAAATAGCCTGAACCGAAGTAATGGAACCTTTGGTGGTTGAAGTAATCCGCTCCTGAAGCTCACCCATTTCGGTGGAGAGAGTCGGCTGGTAACCAACCGCAGAAGGGATACGGCCGAGAAGTGCGGAAACCTCGGAACCTGCCTGGGTGAAACGGAAGATGTTATCG